>JBGPBY010000027.1:0-25008 GCA_041481485.1 Terriglobia bacterium | reverse complement strand
CGCCCTTACATGGGAATCGGAAACGTTGGTTCGCTTGCGGAAAATCCCGGCGTCGCTGTACTGAATGACATTGAACCCAAAGGCCTGCTTGTTCTTGAAGTCAATCCCGGCACTCCGGCGGCAATGGCGGGCATAACAGCAGCCCGTTATGGAATCGTGAAGGGTTATCGGACCTATGTCGGAGGCGATGTGATTCTCGCGATGGACGGAGTGGAGGTCAATACCGTAGGTGAACTCGGAGCCGTCATCGATCGACATAAAGCGGGTGATCAGGTAAAAATTACGATTCTGCGCGCAGGAAAAACGATGCAGATTCCGCTGACCCTGCAGGAAGCTCCACGTAATCCGCGATGAGCATGCCTCAGTTTTTCCGGACGCGGGAATGGGTGATCGCGCGCCGTCTTATTCTGGTCGCACTCGTACTCATTCTCGCGTATCGCACATGGGGCAGATCTCTGCTGTCGCCGCTCCAGTCGCCCAATGGTGCCAGAGACGTGGCCATCACCAGCTCGGAATTCCGGCCGGAAGTTCCGGGAGCCAAACCCGCGTGGATCATCGGACTGCGAAACAACAGCACGCGCTTCACGTACGACCGCTTCGACATCGAAGCGAAATATCTCAATCAGGAAGGCGGAGTTCTGCAAACGGACAAGATGACCCTCCGTCAGAAGCTGGTTCCCGGACAGGAGGAAATCATCGGCAGCACCGATTTCAAGGAACGTCCCGGCGCTGTGAATGGAACTCTGAAAATCCTCGACGCTTCTGTCGTAAGATAACAAGACCTCGATGATCCTTGAAACATTTCCCGTTGGACACCTTCAATGCAACTGTACCGTGCCAGGCGACGAGACCAGTTGCGAAGCGATTCCCACGACCATCGGCCATGAACGGCGCAACAACCCTTTCCTGAGGTGATATGGAGGAACGCTTTCCGGCCATCCGCATTACCATGCTTCCGAAAGATACCAATGCCTACGGAACGATTTTCGGCGGCGTTATTTTGAGCTACATCGATCTGGCCGCCGCCATCGAGGCCAAGAGACATCACAATGAGCGGTTCGTCACCAAGTCGATGCATGAAGTTGTATTTCTGGCGCCGGTTTTTCTGGGGGATCTCGTGACTTTCTATACGCGCACGATCCGCGTTGGAAACACGTCCCTTGCAGTGGACGTCGAAGTTGAAGTAGAACGTCTGGGTCCGAATGGAAATCGGGAAATCGTGAAGGTAACTGAAGCAGAAGTCATTTACGTGGCCGTCGACAACAACGGGCGCCCCACCCCAATCCGCAAATGATGGATTCCCCAGTCTTCATCATCGATGCAATGAATTATATTTTCCGGGCATATCACAGTCTTCCGGAGAGCATCGTCGCGCCATCCGGAATGCCGGCCAATGCAGTCCTGGGATACACCCGCGCGCTTCTGCGCATCATTAAAGAGCGAAAGCCGCTGTACATGGCTGCTGCCTTTGAGAGCGGCGGCTCGTTTCGGAATCAGATGTTCGATCAATACAAGGCCAACCGAACTGAAACACCCTCCGGTTTGATTCCGCAGTTTGATTACTGCCGGAAAATTACCGCAGCCATGGGAATCCCGGTTTTCGAATTCGACGATTTCGAGGCTGATGACATCATCGGCACCATTGCCGTCCGCATGCGTGCACTTGGTCATTCTGCAGTCATTGTGACCGGCGACAAGGATATGTCTCAGCTGGTTTGCCAGGAAATTCATGTTTACGATCTTGCCAAAGATGTCTGGCTTGATGAAGACGGAGTGCGTGAAAAATTCGGTGTTTCGCCATCTCAAATTCCGGACATGCTCGCCCTGCACGGAGACCATGTCGATAACATTCCAGGCGTGCCCGGAGTTGGACCGAAGACAGCACAGGTGATTCTCGGACTATGTGCGGATATCGAAGACATGATGAGTCTTGCCGAACGGCTTGGATCTACGTCGATTCGTGGGCGTGATCGAATCCTGCAGCATATCCGCGACAATATGGAATCCATCCGCATGAGCCGAAAGCTGGCAACGATTTGTTGTGACGCTCCCATCGATGTGAATCCTGTCGCATTACGCTACCGGCGCGGCAATCGCAGAGTACTCGTGGAACTTTGCCAGGAACTGGGCTTTCACAGTGTGCTGCAGGATATCCCGATGGCATTGGCTCAGCAGTCGTTGTTTTGATAGCCCCCAAAAAAATGGCAATTGAACAGTGAACATTTCCCCACGTTGTGAGTTGTCAATTGTTCTGCTGGACGATTGTCAAATGGCCCTGGCGAACTGGCCCATTGGCCCAATCTAGACTTCTAATCGTCTGATCCGTCCCGCCAGGATCCTCACGTTGTGAGTTGTCAAATGTTCTGTTGTACGTTCGTCAAATGAACCTGGCGAACTGGCCCATTGGCCCAATTCAAACTCGAAATCGTCTGAGACCTGCATTCACGCGGACCCCGCCAGGTTCCCCACGTTGTGAGTTGTCAAATGTTCTGCTGTACGTTTGTCAAATGGCCCTGGCGAACTGGCCCAATTACCCAATGACCGGATTTCTCTATCATTAGAAATGTTCATTGGCGGAGGCTCGAGCCGTCTTGATGGATGCCACGATGATTCGGCAAAGTTCGCGGTTTTCGGCGACAATCGCGGCTATTTTTTCCGCTGAAAGCACATGAACACTTCCAATGTATTGAGAATTGCGCCAGTGGGTCAGTTCGCCAGGGCCATTTGACAAACGTACAGCAGAACATTTGACAACTCTCAACGTGGGGAAATGTTCAAGGTTCACTGTTCAATTGTCATTTCTTGGGAGCCCTATACGGTCAATCTCACCTTTCCAGACGCCAGGTCATAAACCCCTGACACGACCTTGATTTTCCCGGCTCGATCCGCGTCTCGAATGACCGTTGACGAAGTTCGTAGAAGGTCCGCCTGAATCCTGGAATTCGCTTCAATGGCTTTCTCGATGTCTCCGCCGGACTGCTCAACGGCAGGACGCAGCGCCGTGTACAACGTACTGATCTGTCCCGGAACGGCGTCGCCCTTCATCGCTGCCTTCACTGCCCCGCAGTTGGTATGTCCGAGGACGAGAATGGCCTTGACACCCAGTTCGGCTACCGAATATTCGAGACTCGCTATAATTTCGGGCGCGACCACGTTGCCTGCGACCCGCGTTACGAAAAGCTGTCCAATGGTCTGGTCAAATACCAGTTCAACCGGGACTCGCGAGTCGGCGCATGCAAGCACTGCAGCGAACGGCTCCTGCTTCTCCGCGGTGTGGTTCCTGAGCAAGCCGAGGTCTTTCTGCATTGAAGTCAGTTGATTGGATGCGAACCGCTGGTTTCCCGACATCAGTTCCCGCAGGGCTTCGTCCGGAGTCAGCTTTGTCTGAGCAAACGCAGGAGAGGTCAGGGCAAATTGAAGTACAGACGATCCGGCCAACCCGGCGGCACCGGCAAGAAATGTTTGGAGTAGCTGTCTGCGGGTTTGAGTTCCTTGAATCGTTTTTGAATCGCGCATGGTGCTCCCTTTGTTTTTCTAATAGTTCGGAATCCTCTTGGATAGAAACTGACGAGGGTGGCAGGGTGAGTGGATCTCTGACCCGACTCCGGAGGGACAGTGACAAGAATTAGCCGGTCAGGTGAGAGAGTGGGTACTGCCTGGAAGATTGTTTAGTTTTTCGTGCTTGATGAGTGAATTTTCAAACTTGTTCCGGCACGATTTCCTTCACCCGGCCGACCACACCACCGACGAGCATTACCTTGATTCCATGCGGATGATTTGGAGATTTGGTCAGGAGTTTCAGAACCACGCCTTCGGTCAGCTGCCCGGTCCGCTGGTTCTGTTTCTCGACAACCCGGACTTTCAATCCTGGCCGAATGTTAGACCTGATCTGGCCGTTCATTGCACCGGCTGAGTAAGTTGAATCGGATAAACGCCGATCCTGGACAGTTCTTCAAGCAGGAAGTCATGCGCAGCCTTCAGATACATGCTGTCCTTGGATTCCAACGTCAGCTTGATCGAATATTCCGGTTTGGTGAAATACGGATACGAACCCAATTGAAGTTCCGGATATTCCTCGAGAACCTGGTGAAGAATCAGGGCAATCTGTCCTTCATCGGCACGCAGAAAAACTTCCACCAGATGATAAGGATCTTCGCGAAACATTTCCCGAATATTGGCGAACTTTCGCTGCAGTATTTCCGGCACTCCCGGAAATATGTAGACATTGTGAACCACAACAACCGGAAACCACATTCCGGGCCGGCTCAACAACCGGGCATTTTCCGGAACATCCGCCATCAGTAAATTCGGCTCAACCAGCTGGGGCGGATAATATCCGCGAAGCGCCAACTCCAGGTCGCGATTCCGCTTTACCTTTTGATGAAATGCCCGGGCGATACCATGCATGGTGAGGTCATCGTGAGTGGGACCGACTCCACCGCTGGTAAAAACATAATCATGCGCTTCAGACGCATTTCGCACTTCATCGGCAATGGTGTCGAGTTGATCTGGAATCACGAGAATCCTTCGAACATCGACGCCAAGACTTCGCAGTTCCTGAGCCAGGAATCCGGAATTCTCGTCCTTGGTTTTTCCGGACAGAATCTCGTTCCCGATCACAACAATTGCTGCAGCCTTTGCCATTGGCGAAAACTATAGCATCAAACACTACAGCAAAATCGGTGGCGCTTCGGCGGGTGGCTTCCCGGATTCAATTCGCAGGAATCGGAGAATTCAGCTTCACAATGGCGCGGATTACGGTCTTGCCGCTTGCGGAGTCAATTTCCAGAGCGCCGCCGATCTGATGGAGTCGCTCGCGCATACTCACAAGTCCAAGGCCTACAGGAACCGGGCGGCGTGAACTCGACAGTGTCGATGCTCGTATTCGATTGGGAATGCCTTTTCCGAAATCTTCGATGCTCAACGTTACCTGACGGTCGCCATAAATTGAGTTCTGGGAAAGCTGGATACGGGCCGTCTCGCTTCCCGAGTGCCGCCATACGTTGGTCAATGCCTCCTGGACAATCCGAAACAGCACCAGCTCCACCGAAGAAGGCATTCGTCCTGTGCTTGGAGGAAGGCTCAACTCGACATTGATGCCGGTGCGCTTTGAAAATCCGCCAACATATGCGCGCAACGCGATATCAAAGCCGATGCCATCGAGCATCGGAGGATGTAAAAGGTAGGAAACCGTTCGAATCTCCACCATCGATTGCCGAAGAATCTCGTTGAGTTCGGCAATAGCCGGAGCACAGGATTCCGGAACCAATCCCTTGATGCGATTCAATGTCAGACCGGCCACGGCCAGATTCTGCCCGGTACTGTCATGAAGCTCTCTCGCAATACGGCGGCGCTCTTCGTCCTGAACTCGCAGCAGCGCACCGGCAAGCTCTCTCATGGCGTCTCCGGACCGCGCCAGTTCATCGATAGCCGCACCGAGCAAGAATACGGATACCCCAAGCCCCATTAGAAAGATCTGCAGCGCCAGGACATTTCTTTCCGTATTGACCCCGCCAAACACAGTTACATTACGCAGGTTCTGCCAGATGGAAACGATGGTTACAACAAGAATGGCGCCGCTTGAGCCCCGCTGTCCGAAGCGAATTGCGGCCCACAACAGGAAAGGTATGGGACTGTAGAGCAAGGCGGGAAGAAAGCCCTCCTCGACCGTTCCACCGCCCGCGTGAAAAACGAAGGTACAAACTACTCCAAGACTGAGTGCCAGAACGCAGGCTTCAATGGTGCGCCGGGAATTCCATCGTTCAGGCCGCGAACGCCGATCGAACCAGGTCAGAATCACCGGTCCCAGTGTCACGCTGCCGAGAGCATTGGACATATACCAGTTTCCCCAATAGGCCCAGTAATGAAGAAGGTGCCCCGTACCGAGAACCTGGACAAATGCACCGCCCAGTGCTGAGATTGCGGGCCCCACAGCGGCGGTGACAAGGATATAGATCGAGGAACTCCAAAGTGTGCCCAGCCATGGACGCTCTTTCAGAAAATACCGGAGACCATACGCATTCAACATCGCTACTGCGCAGTTTGTAGCAAACGCCACCAGCATTTGAGCGGCCGGCATACCTACGGAATATTCCGCTATGGCATGTGCAGGAAACGCCGCAGCAATGTACCACCACCACTGACGTTTCGGCACAAAGATCAGAGCACAGAAAAGAACAATGTTCGGAGGCCAGAACGGTGCAAAAATGCGATCCGATAATGTCCCCACAGCAAACGCGATTTGGGCGCCAAGATAATAAGCGACCGCAACTAAAATGGGAGAGCGCAGACTCTTGAGACGATTCGGGAACTGGGCCCAGCCCGACTGCAAAAAGCGTCGTACGGGCGCAACAATATTCTCCATGGCCGCGCTACGCAGTAACGTATTTTTCACAACGAATTCGTTTCAGGGGTAAGCCAGTGCAAAATGCTTTCCTCCGATGCCAGCAGCCTTCGACGAGTGGTGACGTTATGTTAATTTCACCGGGGCAAGGTTCAAAGCACATAATTTAGCGTTTCCGACGCAAAACACCGTTCATCGCTCCAGCCGCACATGTGGTACAAAAGTTGGTTACCTTAATCGAGATCGATTTGAAAATTGCGAAAGTGAAAACAGAAGCGATGATAAGAGGATCAGTCTGATGCGCGTCCGATTCTGGGGGGTACGTGGATCGACGCCAACACCGCAAGTTGAGAACATGGGATTTGGTGGAAATACATCCTGTATCGAAATTCGAACGGATGGGGGCCAGATCCTGATTCTGGATGGCGGTACGGGAATCCGTCTGCTCGGAAAGGAACTCGAGCGGGAATTCAACGACACCCCCATTCGCGGGCATATCCTGTTCAGCCATTTTCATCTGGATCACATTCAGGGGATTCCTTTCTTCAGGCCGCTCTACAAAGCGATTAATCACTTCACGTTTTACTTCGCGGGCAGGCGGGACACGAGCGTCGTCAAGGATGCGCTTGCCAAGATGATGGCAAACCCGTACTTTCCGATCGACATGTCGAAGTTACCGTGTTCCCGGGACTACGTCGATCTGGCTGAGGGAATTTTCAACATTGCGGATACGAAGGTTCTTGTGCTCCCTCTGTATCACCCCCAGGGATGCGTCGGCTATCGAATCACGCAAAACGGGAGATCGATTTCGTACTGCACGGATGTCGAGCACGGGGTCGAGTGGAGCGACCGGAATATGGAGCTCCTTGCAAAGGATACGGACTTCCTGATCGTGGATTCTCAATACACCCCGGAAGAACTCCCAGAACATGCAGGTTGGGGACACAGCAGCTGGACACAGGCCATGTCCACCGGCATCAAAGCCGGAGCAAGGAAGATTGCCTTATTTCATCACGATCCATACCACGAAGATTCCACCGTTGAGGAGATCCTGCGCAGTGCGATGAAACTTCATCCCGACGTCATCGCCGCCCGGGAGGGACTCGAAGTAACGATTTAGAGCCCCTATAATGATTGCATGGCAGTGAAGTTCCGAGACTACTACGAAACCCTTGGCGTCACACGCGAGGCCAAAGAAGACGAAATCAAGAAGTCTTATCGCAAGCTGGCGCGGAAGTACCATCCCGATCTCAATCCGAATAACAAACAATCTGAAGATCGATTCAAGGAAATCCAGGAAGCTTACGAAGTTCTCAGCGATCCGGACAAACGATCGAAATATGATGAGCTGGGTGCGAACTGGAAGAGCGGATCTGATTTCACGCCGCCGCCGAACTGGCAGGGCAATGTCGATCTCAACGATCTCTTCGGAGGCGGCCGCGGTCAGGGCGGATTCGGCAATCAGGGAAGCTCATTCAGCGACTTCTTCGAATCGCTGTTCGGCGGAATTCCCAGAGGAGCCGGCGGCGGAGCGCGTACAAGGAATCAGGCGCCGGCCGATGCAGAGACGGAACTGACTCTGCCTCTGGTCGAAATGCATCGCGGAACCACTAAAAAGCTCAACATCAGTTTTGGCCAGAATCAGAAGGTGCTCGATGTGCGGATTCCGCCGGGCGCCCGGGACGACAGCAAAATTCGAATTTCCGGCGGTGGACCGCAAGGCGGAGACCTCTACGTTCGTCTCAAGCAGCAGCCTCATCCCAAACTGGCAGTAAAGGGCGATGATACGGAAACCGTAGTCGAAATCACTCCCTGGGAGGCCGCTCTCGGCGCCACTATAGAAGTGCCCACACTCGATGGACGGGCTGAAACCCGCGTTCCCCCCGGTGTCGCGTCAGGACAGCGCTTGCGCCTGCGCGGCCAGGGAATGAATATCCGCAATGGAGGACGCGGAGATCATTTCGCAATTTTGAAAATCGTCACGCCGAAAAACCTTACTGCTGAAGAAAAGAAATTGTTTGAAGAATTGCGGAAAGTTTCCCGGTTCAATCCGCGGCTCGGCGAACAAACGGATTAGAGGGAATACTATTCAACGCAAAATCGGGTAATGCGTCCTTTCGAATTTTAACTGCCAGTTTCCCTGTAGGCGCGGTCTATGACCGCGCCCGATCCCGAGTGTAGCGACTGTGCGCGGTCATAGACCGCGCCTACAGGGGAACAGCGAGCGATCTTCAAAAGGATGCACTACGCAAAATCGGCAAGTCTGAGATTGTCGCAGAGGTCTCAATCTCGACGGACCGAAGCTCCACCTGCGTTCCGGCAGCCGCAGCCAAACGACCGGCAAAACCGAGCGCGATTGGCTTTTTCAGAGCTATCGACATCGCGCTGCTGGTCAAGTAACCCACGTCTTTGCCACTCAGTCTTACTTTGCTCTTCGGTTCGGGCACCCTGCCTCCATCGCAGATAAAACCAACGAATCGGCGGTTTACATGTCCGATGTACTTGACTCGTGCAACGACCTCCTGGCCGATATAACATCCCTTGTCGTAGCTGATTCCCTTTTCCCCGAGTTCCGGAAGCGACGTCGTCTCGTCGATATCGATGCCGTATATTGGCATGCCGTTCTCGATGCGAACGGTATTCCACGTCGATTCGTCGACGGGCACCGCGCCCAAACCAGCAAGCTGACTCAGGATCGCATCCGCTTTGCCCGCACGTACCCAAAGTGTAAATCCGAGTTCGTCGCGAACTATGTGCAGACAGTCTTCACTGAGCCTTCGGTGATCGTAGAGTTTTTCGAGTTTGAGCGGTTCTCCGATCCAGGATTCCAGTACCGATCTTCCAGACGGACCCAGCAGGCCAATCGATTCAAACTGAGGAGTCTGGTCTTCCATGGTCACCTCTTCCATGATGATCATGGGATTGAGAGCACCGGCCAACTTCTTCACGTTCGAAGTCTCTGCCGTAAGCCAGACTGCATCGTCATCGACCAGAATCGTCATCTGTCCAATGAGTTTTCCCTGGGCACTCAGGTGAGCGGCATAGACGCCTTCTCCGGAATGGAGCTTTTCGACGTCATTGGTCACCATACCCTGCAGCCACGTTACGCGATCCGGTCCGGTCAACCGGACAATTCCTCCGAACCAGTCCTGTTTCAAAACAGCCGCACCTTGCCTCGCTGCCTGATAGAAAGCGTTGTTCATAGAAAACTATATTAGCGAAAACCAGGCAGGCGCCGCTCAGGAAGGTGAAGATCTAATTCGCTGAGGCCCGAGTCAGTGCATCTACAAACTTCTGAGCACCTGCCGGGGATGCCACCGAGTTATCCACCAGAATTTGCTTCGCCTCGACTTTGCGGCCGTAGAGACTCTGGTTAGCTTCGTTATCCGGACGGAGCGACGATCCTTTTAAGGATACTCCGGCGAACAGCCCTCGGCTCTTGGCATAGGTGAGAATTTCAGCTTGCAGGGTGGCATTGGTTTCCGCCGACGCATTGCGGCCCACCGGACCCGCAGCTGCGGCCATGTCGCCTCCGAGAGTCACTTTATCTTTAAGCAGACTCTCCATGCTTTTTGGCGTCATAAACAACATCACCACATCCACAGATTGTCCGCCGATTTGAAATCCAAAACTTCCACCACTGACGGAGATCATTGATGTCGGACCGAACGCACCTTTACCCTGATCCCTGCGGCAGGATACGGCGCCTCGACCATATTGGCCGCCAAATCCCAATGCGGCTTTCTTCACTGCCGGAATAACGGCCACGCAATTCGCCTTCTTCAGCAGGTCCTTGGGAATACTGGAGTCTGGACCCTTTACAATTTCGTCCATCACTCTGGCGGATTCCCATATACGGTCCGCAACTTTGTCTTCCAGCTGCGCAAACAACGCAACCGGTATAAAAAGCGCAATCACAATGCCAGCAATCGAACGCATGCCCCCTCCCATCGGGTAACAAATCGGCCCAAATGCCATAAAAGGCTCGGTCGAATACCGGCTTGCCAGGTTTTGCTTTTGCAACAACCTGTATTCAGCCGACAACCGACCGAGCCTTTATGGCAGCAGAGGAACTTAGCTACTTAGTCTCGTGAGTCCAGGCATAGGTGTATCCGAACTCCAGAGTGTCTTGATTGAAACGCGGAACGTTTCCGGATTTCTTATTCAGCGAAAATACCCGCTGATCGGACCAGTCGCGACGGTACTCCGTCCAGAACGAGCCGGATTCCTTGGATACATACAGAATGGTAATAGTACCTTCCTGAGCAGTCTGAGCCGTACCGGAGACACCCTCGGGGTCTCTGAACCATTCGTAACGCGGAACAATCTTTACGCCCGTGGCCTGCTGATTCGGGGAGTATTTGATGTATCCGGCGCCGCCAATCCAGTGTCTGCGAAGGTTGAACGAGCTATCAAACGCATAATCAAAATTTCCCATGATGCTGAACATCTTGGAATAATCATACGTTGCGATGGAGTCGAACGTATGGCGGCGATTGTCCTTCACAGGACTCTCGTTGCCCACCATGTAGTTTTCCGTCATGGATAATTTGTCGATGGGCTTGAAAGTTGCCATGACACCGAGACTCTTTCCACGGTTGTTGTCTCTGACATTGTTCCAGCCATTGACAACATACGCCGCCACAGTCGCCTTATCCGATGCGGCATACGTCGTGCGCACTCCGAAGTGATAGAACGGAACCGCATAGGTAAATAGCAGGCCGCGGCTGTAATTCCAGTTATCCTTGGTCTCGATGACTTCCGCGCCAAACGGAGTCACGAATTTTCCCACGTCGATTGACATTTTGTCCCTGTTCAAAGTCAGGTACGCCTGCTGGACGTGCTGGTAGATCACACCTGCCGGCTCCGATGCATTGACAATCGATGCTGCGTCGCCGAAACCAATGTCAAACCGGTATCCCACTGGTTTGGGTTTCTGCTCGATGGACAGTTCAGCGTAATTCAAACTGAACATTTGGTGGTTAATATCGAACGCGCGTCCGGTATTAAATTGATTGGCAGGCTTGTTGAAGTTAAACGCATAGTAACCGTCAAACAGGCCCGTAAAGGTTTGAGAGAAGGCCGTTCCGCTCATTAGCAGAAAAGCCAACAGAACAAACACTACTGAAAACCGTAACCGCATAGACCCCCGCCTTTCCAGAAATTGATGAATCAAAATCGTCGAAATCAGCCCATTCACCCAACGCTCTCCGCCAGGTAAATGGCCCCCCTTAAAGTCATGCTTCCTGCATGCGCATGGCGTCTATTTGCCAAAAACCTCTTGGCCTCAAAGATTTGGAAGCGTCAGACGCGACCGCGCCATTCAGGTTCAGACAATAGATCTGCAAAAACAAATAATTCCATTCCAAACAAAAAAAGCCTGGCAGTAGCAACTGCGAGGCGCGAACCGAACACAGTGCCAAAAGATAAAGCCGGACACCGTCGTGCGGCAAATCGTTTTTAAACTAGTGCCCCATGGGGTGTCAATAGTTAGTTTACGGTTTGTAATACAGCTTCAAACGCACGCCGCAACGGAGGTTACATCAAAGGCAGCCGACAATACATCAAATCCTCACCAAATCCGGACGGATTTGCCCGCCTCGAATCCTGCAAAAATCTCCATGCTATGATCCGCGCATGATTCCGGAGGAGATTCTTCAGGATCGCAATCACGATGGGATTGTGGATTTCCTGAACGCCCGGATTTATGTCGATGATCGCGCCGCACTCCCCGAAATTGTAGCCGCGGCAAACGTCGCCGCACGTCTGGCGTTTGAAGCGCAGTCGATCGATCTTCCAATTGGCTTCCCAATTTCAAAGTACAACCGTTCGGACCGGACGATCGCAGTCGTTATTGGAACCGCGGCAAAGCGATTCTCCTGCGATGTGAACGCCCCGTGGACTGTCATTGTGGACGGCACGCGAAAGGTTGTGGCAATTCCCAATGCCGCCGATGCCGAGCGGTTTGCACGAACCCTGGGTATGGACTCCGGCCCAGTTGTCGAAATCAGAGATCCCAGTCCGGCGCCCGCTCCATATTTTTCCCTATCCAGCTTGTATTCATCCGACGGACTTCTTCGCGGCACGAACGGAAGCCTTTTCCCGGAAGCTGTGAACACCGAAGTGCGGATGAGAACAGGAACCCGGTCGTTCGAAGTCATCAACCTCGCTGCTCGAATTGCCTTGGAATCCGCAGCCGTTCGCCTGCCCCTGGTTTGCCCGGAATCCGCTCCTGCAAGGACTGAACCAGTGAATGCAATTGCCGTTGGGAACGTAATTGATTTCCCCGGAATACCGTCCCTCCCAGGAATTGGCCGCATCCAGATTGTCGATCTCCTGGATGGCAGCAGTTCGGTATGCATTTCCGGGACAGATTCAGAGGGTGAAGCGGAGGCGCTGAAACATACCGCAATGCGGCTGCCTTACGTATGGGAATACGGAAAAGAGCATCTCCACCTTTCCAGGATTGAAGACGACCTGCACGCGTTTTTCCAATTTCGCTCGGCCGCAGGACAAACCGCCGCTGTCATGAATGCAGCGCGGGACATGATCCGAAGTCTCTCCGGCGAAGAAAGAGCTTCCGCATCACTCACACTGTGCGCAGACACTGGCAACGCCAACTTCGAGAGCCTTTCCGCACAATGGGCTCCCGGGCTGTTAAACAAAACGGATTTTCTGAACAATTCCAAAACATTTACGGTATTTGATGACTCGTTTGACATCCCATGGGAAGTGGACGACGCACGAAGCCTCATTGACGAATTTGTCCTTCCCAGGATCCGGAAAGACTCCGAAGTGCAAATTGAATTGCGCATCAGTGAATCGTCAGAGATTCGTGACACCATCGCAAAGGAAATCCAGGAACAGGTTCTGATGCGAGGGGCAAATCCCGGCAGAACCACAATTCACGTCCTTTCCGCACACAAGCAGGCTTATTGCTGGATTGATGAAATTCTGAAACCCAGGCTCCGAAACGCTCATCGAGTTCGCATTTGCTTTCAAAAACTCAATCCGGGGAAGGATTCGCCGGTGGAATCCCCAGAGCGGTGGCTGCATGAGCTCTATCCCATCGATGAAGTTCTTGCGAAGGATCTTGGAATCCCGCTGGACCACATCTCATTTCATGAATCCGACTCTTTCAGCGCTACATACGAAGTGTCCGCCGAAGACACAAATGGGCGATCGACGCTTCGTGAAAAATTCAGTCCCGTATTTGCAATGCGTCCAATGTTTGATGAGTTTCCTGAATATGCGCAAATTCGTGTCAGTACTGGCTGGCTTCGCGCCACCGTTGATGGAGTGATGGTTGCGGATGCCCGGATTGCGACAGATGTAGAAAAATTCTGGAATCGATTTCAGTCCGAGACTCTCCCCAAAGTTCGTAATTACATTTCGAATCTCCATGGCGGACTTCCCGCAATGAGTTCCGGTCCTCATTTTGCAGCGCTGGAAGTGGAGTTGTGGCTGAGCGAACCCGATCGCCGTATTAGCATTGACCAGGAACGGATTTCCACTCTTGAACCGCTGCATGAGGACATCTACTTTGAAACATTGCTGTTTCTCGATCTGCTGGGCATCAAGAATCCCGGCCGCATTGTCCCCCGCATCCATCCTGCACGAAACGGCCGCGGAGGAAGCGCCCACATCCGGCTGACAGGAAGGAGAGCGCCGAATCCCCGCATTCAATTGTCCTGGACCGATCTCCAGGGACAACTTCGTCATCGCATTGCGGAAATAGAACCCAGACAAACTCCAAAGCCTCGAATCGAAGCGATTACCGTTCAGGCAGGTCACGATTCCGTCGTGGTCATCGACGTTTCGGGAGTGGACGCGACAAAGGAAAATCTCGCCTTATTCGAAATGCTCCGCCAACTTCGGAGTCTGGACGACGGACTCGATTGGATATCTTACGAAGGAATAGACTCGATTCGATTTGGCGGAGTCGCAATCGGACGCACCACGCAATGCTTCCGGCAACCGAAAATCAAATCGCTGCCCCGCATTGAAGAAAAGGCAGAGAAGGCTAAGAAGGAGAACCCTGTCGTTCAATCGCGCACTCCGATCGGTCCTGTCGAGTGCGAACGGATCATTCAACATCTTGCAGCATTTCCGGAAGTTCGGCCCTTCCACGCCGGCAGTTCCCTTCTCGGAAATTCCATCTGGGCAATGGATGTGACTTCTCCGCTGCCGGGGAAGTATGTGTCACAGGCAAGAGTGTCCTTGTCGAAACCCGTTCTTTTTGTAACCGGGCGCCAACATGCAAACGAGGTATCCAGCACCACACACATCTTGAAGCTCGCGGAAATGCTTGCGACGGATCGGAAAGCGCAGCAGCTTCTAAACCGGGTGAGTTTCATCCTTCAGCCCATCACAAATCCCGACGGCGCCGCTCTGGTTGAAGAGTTGCACGGCGATACGTCCGAGTTCATGCTTCACGCCGGCTATATGGGATCTCTCGGCACCGATGTGACACTGGAACAATGGTCGCCAGATCCGGTCTATCCTGAAGCACGAGTCCGTCCCCGCCTGTGGCGCATGTGGCTTCCGGACATCGTTCTCAATCCGCATGGTTACCCCTCTCACGAATGGGTTCAGTTGTTTGCAGGTTATACGGCATGGGTCAAGTCTCGCGACGTCACTGCCAGAGACTGGTGGATTCCCCGTGGATGGTTCATTCCTCGATTTGAATATGGGCCTGAATCGCAGCCAGCCGCTATGGATCTTCATGACAAGGCGATGACCCACATGAAGACTGTTCTCGAATCAAACGATGCATGGCACAAGCGAATGAAGGGACGATACGCAAAATACGGGCTGGGCGATTTACAACCAGAACATCGAGCCTCCGAAGAAGATCCCGATGGATTCACATTTGCGAAGCGTTATCCTCGAATAACCTGGCTTGAAACGGTCAGCGAGGCGCCCGATGAAGTAGCCAGCGGAGACTGGCTCGAGACACTCACGGACACAGGTCTGCAGTTCAGCTTGTTTCTGGCGCACTATCTGGCCGAGAATTCCACCAGATCCGAAAGGTTCACCTGCCACTCTGCCGATAGCACGGTATTGCGAATCGTCCGCAGACGCCCGTAAAATACAGGTCATGAGAGACGGCCTGATTCGCGATCTTGAAGCGTATCTTCACCAGGAAGATTTCGGAAAGAACTGGGATGGTGCGTATCAGGATGTGATTCCAACCATTCGAAATTATTTCAGGTCGCATGGTTTTGAAATCCGGGATATCAGCGAATGGGAATCGCCATCGCGGGAACCTGAACTTATTGCATCGAAGACCAACATCACCGTTCGAGTGCCCTGGGCCGAAGATCGAAACGGACGGTCGGTGGTTGATCTTCACAACATCCAGGTTCAGCTTTCCCAATCTGCGTAATTCATTTCCATTGAAATACGACGTCATCCTGTTCGATGCCGCAGAAACGCTGTTCACCACACGCGGCACAGTGGGCGAGATCTATGCTGAAGTGGCCGGAAATTACGGTTCAAGAGCCTCCGCTGACGAAATTCAGGATGCATTCCTCCGGCAATTTCAGCACTCGGGCCCAGTGCTGACGGAGAACGAGAAACAGTGGTGGAAGGACGTTGTTCATGGGGTTTTCGAAGCGGTTGGCATGGTTCCCGATTTCGACCGATTCTTTGAAGATGTGTATGAACAATTCCGCGATGACCGCGGCTGGAAATTGTTTCCCGAAACCCTACCTGTGCTGAGGGAACTTCGGCGCCGCGGCTACAAACTGGGCGTCATCTCCAATTTTGATTCACGTATTTATTCTGTCCTCGAGAGTCTGAACATCCTCTCTCTTTTCGACTCCATTACGATCTCCAGTGAAACAGGTTTCGCAAAACCGGATCCCGAGATTTTCAGAGCAGCAGTCCGTGCTGCCGGAGTATCAGCCGCCCGAATCCTCTACGTGGGTGACAATTTGTCAAACGATGTCATCGCAGGAGCAGCAGCCGGATTACATACCGTGTTGCTCGACCGCCATTGCCACGGAATTGTTCCTAAACCGATTAGAGTCATTCAGAACCTTCGGGATATCCCAAATGAAATCTTGACGGAGTCCGCCTGAAAGATTACCTTTTAGATATCGGACCAGATTGGTCGGATATTCGCCGGAAGTAAAACGAAAGTCAGGATTGCATGTTCCAGCTGTCTAAAAAATCGGACTACGGACTGATAGCTCTCAAGCACTTAGCGCAGCATTCCGGCTCGATCAGCGCACGGGAAATCGCCATGGAATACAAGATTCCGGCCCCTCTGCTCGCCAAGGTGTTGCAAAGGCTGGTTCGAAAAGGGCTGCTGATTTCCCAGCAAGGAATAAATGGCGGATATGTCCTGGCGCGCGACCCAGCGAAGATCTCGATAGTGGACGTACTGGAAGCCATTGACGGTCCGATAGGAATAACGCCATGCGAGCGCGGTTCGAATTGTGAACAAATGGAACGGTGCTCGGTTCGCGATCCGTTAATGAAGATTAAGGTCAAGGTAGTCCGGGTGTTGGGTGACACCTCGATTTACGAACTGGCCATGAACTAGAGGGTGAGACAACAATGAAGCTGCCGATTTACATGGATAACCACGCAACGACGCCGCTCGATCCACGAGTGCTCGAAGCCATGATGCCTTTTCTCACCGATAAGTTTGGTAATGCCGCCAGCCGGAATCACCAATTCGGTTGGGATGCCGAAGCAGCCGTGGAGGATGCGCGGCAACAGGTCGCCTCACTGATCGGCGCTGATCCGCGGGAAATTGTTTTCACCAGCGGCGCAACGGAATCCGATAACCTGGCGCTTAAGGGCGTCGCAGGGATGTACCGCGAAAAGGGAAACCACATCATCACCTGCGTTACCGAACATAAGGCGGTACTCGATTCCTGCAAGCATCTGGAGAAGGAAGGCTGCCGCATCACCTTTCTCCCGGTGAGCGACAAGGGATTTGTAGATCTGGACCAGCTCCGCGATGCCATCACCGATAAAACGATTCTGATTTCGATCATGGCGGCGAATAACGAAGTCGGTGTTCTTCAGGATGTTGCGTCGATTGGCAAAATTGCCCGGGAACGCGGAGTGTTGTTTCACACCGATGCCGTACAGGCTGCCGGAAAAGTTCCGTTTAACGTCAACAGCATGAACGTGGATCTGGTATCGATCTCGGCTCATAAAATGTACGGGCCGAAGGGCGTTGGCGCTTTGTATGTGCGGCGAAGAAATCCACGGGTTCTGCTGATGCCGATTATCGACGGTGGCGGCCACGAACGCGGAATGCGTTCCGGCACACTGAACGTTCCGGGAATTGCGGGATTCGGCAAGGCAGCCGAACTGGCACGTACGGAACTCGATGCGGAAATGACGAAGATGTTCCGGATGAGAGAGAGGCTGCGAACGACACTGGAACGCGAACTGGATGAAGTCTACATCAATGGCGATCTGGAAAAGCGGCTTCCCGGCAATCTGAACATGAGCTTTGCATACGTGGAAGGCGAATCGCTCCTGATGGGTATCAACGATGTGGCCGTGTCTTCCGGATCGGCATGCACATCCGCGAGTCTTGAACCATCTTATGTGTTGAAGGCTCTTGGCGTGGGCGAAGACCTGGCGCATACATCCATCCGGTTCGGTCTTGGGCGCTTCAATACCGACGAAGAAGTGGATTACGTCGCAAAACGTGTGATTGAAGTCGTTCAGCGGCTCAGGGATTTGTCTCCGCTCTATGAGATGGCGAAGGCAGGCATTGATTTGAAATCGGTTCGTTGGGCCGCGGAATAGCACGCGGCGGAATCGCAGGGAAGTTCAGAATTAAGGACGATTAGGGACATTAGGGACATTAGGGACATTAGGGACAAGGAGAAGAAGAATGGCTTACTCAGAAAAGGTAATCGAACATTACAACAACCCGCGAAACGTGGGTGCACTTCCGAAGGAAGATGCCAATGTCGGCACCGGCCTTGTGGGCGCACCGGAATGCGGTGACGTCATGAAGCTTCAGATCAAGGTAAATGCGGAAACCGAGATCATCGAAGATGCCAAGTTCAAGACGTTTGGATGCGGCAGCGCCATCGCCAGTTCGAGTCTGGCAACCGAATGGGTTAAAGGCAAAACACTTGCCGAAGCGCTGGAAATCAAGAACACCGACATTGTGAAAGAACTCAGCCTTCCACCCGTCAAGATCCATTGCTCGGTGCTGGCGGAAGATGCGATCAAGGCCGCGATTTCGGATTGGAAAAGGAAACACGAGTAGGACGTCTCAATAATGGCAATTGAAATCTCTGACAGCGCACTCAGCGAGGTTCGACGACGAATGGAAAAGGAGAACATCCATGCGGCCGGGATGCGTGTGGGTGTCAAAGGCGGCGGTTGCTCGGGCCTGACCTATAACCTGAATTTCGAAACCCAGGCTCGAACCGGCGACAAGGTCTTCGAACGTGATGGAATCAAGCTGTTTTGCGATCTGAAGAGCTACATTTACCTGAACGGAACCATGCTGGAATACGACAGCGGCCTGATGGGAAAAGGATTCGTCTTCATGAATCCCAATGCCAAGAAGAGCTGCGGCTGTGGCAGTTCGTTTTCAACGTAACCCCTGAAGCGATCCGATTCACCATTCCAAAATCGTGAATTACTTCGAAGTGTTTGAATTGCCCCGGCTATTGGGCATCGATATGAATGCGCTCGAAAAGAAGTTTCACGAGCTCAGCAGAAAATATCATCCGGACTATTTCTCCACTGGATCCATTGAGGAGAAGCAGAAGGCGCTCGAAATGACGGCTCTTCTCAATGACGCTTACCGCACGCTTCGCAATCCGGTCCGCCGGGTGGAGTATTTGTTAAGTCTCGAGGGATTCAAACCTGACGGCAGCAAGGTGCCGAAGTCCTTTCTCATGGAAATGTTTGAAATTAACGAGCAGATGGAAGAGGTCCACTCTGGCAGTGCGTCGCCCGAAGCAGTTGCTGCTCTTCGGGCGGATATCGAAGGCCGTGCTGCAGAATTCGATTCACAGATCGAAGATGCTTCGCAGGAATGGGATCGCCTGGTAAAAGCCGGCGCCCCGGATGTGGAGCTTCGATCGCAGTTGTCCCGATTTACCGAAATACTTTCATCGTCTTCATATATTCGAAATCTTGAACGGGATTTGGAGGATGCCGGTTAAATGTCCAGGATTGTTGGTATAGATCTCGGCACGACAAACAGTCTGGTCGCCATTGTGGAAAACGGAACGCCGCGGGTCCTTCCGGGGCAGGATGGGAACAAACTGGTTCCATCGATAATTCACTTTGAAGAAAGCGGCGACGTATTGGTGGGTAATACTGCGAAAGCCAGACTGGTCAAGAATCCCAGGAATACGATTTTCTCCATCAAGCGATTCATGGGGAAGGGACTGGACGATATCCGGGAAGACCTCGCGCTCCTGCCGTTTGAAATTTCCAGCGACAGCGAACACATCATCCGATTGAAAATTTTTGGCCGCGACTATACGCCTCCGGAACTCTCTGCTTTGATCCTTAGAGAACTGAAACGCAATGCCGAGGCTGCGCTCGGCGAAGAGATATCCGAGGCGGTAATTACCGTGCCTGCGTATTTCAACGACGCTCAGCGGCAGGCCACCAAGGACGCCGGACGAATCGCCGGTCTCGAAGTTCTACGCATTGTCAATGAGCCTACGGCCGCATCTCTGGCTTACGGCATGAACCAGCACCAGCATGGCACGATTGCTGTCTATGATTTTGGCGGAGGCACATTCGACATCTCGATTCTCAAGCTCAGCGAGGGAATCTTCGAGGTGCGGTCCACCAGCGGCGATACCCACCTCGGAGGCGACGATATCGATGAAGAGTTGATTCGCCTCGTCATGAGGGAAATGGGCGGCAGTCCGGATCCTTCCGTTATTCCCGAATTGCGCAAGGCGGTGCTTCTGGCAAAGGAATCGCTTTCGTCTCAGGAATTCGCAGAAATTGTGGTTGAGAGTTTGAACTTCCGCCGGCGTTTGACACGCGACGAATTCAACGCAATCATCGCCCCGATTGTCGAGCGCACGATGGTTCCCTGCCGCCAGGCTTTAAAAGACGCCGGCCTGAAACCGGAATCCATTGACGAAGTCGTGATGGTCGGAGGCTCCACTCGTATTCCCCTTGTTCGCGAGAAAGTTCAGACCCTCTTCGGGCGAGTTCCACATACCGAACTGAACCCTGACGAAGTCGTTGCTCTTGGCGCTGCCATTCAGGCCGATATTCTCTCGGGCGGCCAGCGTGAAATGCTGCTGCTCGATGTGACACCTCTTTCTCTTGGCATTGAAACCATGGGCGGAGTGATGTCGAAAATCATTCCGCGCAATTCCACAATTCCCGCCAGCGCCACTGAAATGTTCACGACGTATGTTGAAGGACAAACCAACGTCAAAATTCATGTCCTGCAGGGCGAACGCGAACTGGTCAAAGACTGCCGCAGCCTCGCTCAATTCGACTTGAAGAATATTCCGCCCATGCCTGCCGGCATGCCCCGCATTGAAGTGAAATTCCTGATAGACGCCGATGGAATTCTGAATGTATCGGCACGAGAACAGCGCACCAGCAAGTTTCAATCCGTCGAAGTGAAACCGACCTACGGACTCACCGATGAACAGGTGGAAAGCATGCTTCTGGCGTCCTTTGAATTCGCGGAGTCCGATATCGAGGCCCGGCAGGTCATTGAAGCGCGAAACGAAGCGGAGCTCGTGTTGGCTGCGACTGAAAAGGGAGTGCGAAACGAACATTTCCGGGGACTGCCCGCTGAAGAGCAAACCGGAATTGCAGCATCCGTATCGCGTTTACAGGAAGTCATGAAAACCGACAGCCACACCGACATCCGTGCAGCCATCGAACAACTGAGCGCGAACACCCAGAACCTGGCGGAACTCATCATGAATTCCGCAATTGAAAAGGCCCTTAAAGATAAACGCGTGAGGGAAATTGACAATGAACCGCCCACTAACCTGGATAAGCACTGAAGATCTTGCGATTGCACTCAGCGATAAGTTTCCGGACGTCGATCCGCTGACCGTCCGATTCACGGACCATCACAAATGGGTAATGGCGCTCGACGGCTTCAGTGACGACGCCAACAATTCCAACGAAAAAAAACTCGAAGCCATCCAGATGGCGTGGCACGAGGAATTTCAGGACCGAAAATAACTGTGAATCGATTCCAACCGCTGGAGAGTTTGCAAGTCCTGCTCTTCCGAACTTCCGACCCTCAGGCAGCGTCCCTGAGGCCCAGGGTCAGATCTTTCACGGTCGTGGATATCCCGTTGACCGTGACCGAAGCAATACCGTTTTCGCGGCCTTTCTCCGATTCGTACATTTCACTGGTGCCAATGATCTGTTGATTCGCGGCTTTGAGATTGAAGTAGAATTTGCCGTTTTTGGAATTCATACGTTCGTAGCGTGCATCCGTTTCACAGTTGACACGCACCGAGGCGATTCCATTCTCAGCCGAAGTTTTGGTCTGGTACAGCTCACTGGTGAGAATGATTTCGGAATTCGCGGCCTTGAGTACAAATCTGAACTGATTGTCCCTGCTTTTACTGAGTTCAAACCAGCCTGTCATGGTGTCCTCCTCATTTACTTATTCAGAATGAAGTGCGTTGAAAACTGCACTGCAAAGACTGGCAGCCTTCCGTCGAAATCCTTTCTGAATTACACGATAGTTCGCGATCGCACACTGCGAGCATTGACAGTACGAACGCTATTTCGTTCGACTCACACTTTCAGCTGCGTCGAAGGTGCTCTGGCGCCGCTGAACGAGGTGACTCCAATGATTGTCCAATTCGAGAGAGAGAGAGTTATTAAGGCTAAAGTCACAGAACGAGGATTGGCCGTCAGCAAGGAGTCAATCCGTCTCACTCGCGCCCGCGAAAATGCTGTTCCATGGCGAAAGTGGGGCCCTTATCTGAGTGAACGACAGTGGGGTACCGTTCGGGAAGACTACAGTGCAGACGGGAACGCCTGGGATTACTTCTCGCACGATCAGGCACGATCCAGGGCCTACCATTGGGGCGAGGATGGACTGGCGGGCATATCTGACGATCATCAGGTGCTTTGCTTTGCAATCGCTCTCTGGAATGGCCGGGATTCGATTCTCAAGGAACGCATATTCGGACTTACCAATTCTCAGGGCAATCACGGGGAGGACGCCAAGGACTACTACTTCTACCTCGACAACACGCCGACGCATTCGTACATGAAGTACCTTTACAAATATCCGCACGCAGCTTTTCCCTATCTGGATCTTATCGAAACGAATCGGCGGCGCTCCCGTCACGAAATGGAATACGAGCTGCTCGATTCGGGAGTTTTCGACGAAGATCGCTATTTCGATGTTTTTGTGGAGTATGCAAAAGCATCGCCCGAAGACATGCTGATCCGGATACTGGTGTTGAACCATGGTCCGGATGCTGCCCCGATCCACCTGTTGCCCACGCTGTGGTTTCGAAACACCTGGTCGTGGATGGCAGGTGGAAGCAAGCCGCAGCTGCGATCGATCCCCGGTGAAAAGCGTCCAACAATTCACACCCACCACACGGACCAGATGTTTCTCGAGAGCCTGCCCGACTACCACCTTTATTGCGACGGCGCACCCGCGCTATTGTTTACGGAAAATGAAACAAACAACGAGCGACTCTTTGGCGGAAGCAACGCCACTCCGTTCGTCAAAGACGGCATCAACGACTATGTAACACTGGGCAAACGTTCGGCGGTGAATCCGGATCAAAGGGGGACAAAGGCGTCGGCGCACTACGAGTTCATGATCGGTCCTGGAAACTCTCAGGAAATCCACCTGAGGCTCAGCACGGACTCTCCTCTGAGTCTCAGCAATCCGTTCGGGGACTTCAACGACACGATGCGTACGCGACGCGAAGAAGCCGATGAATTCTACCGGTCCATCATACCTGCGTCGTTAACTGACGACAGTGCACATGTGATGAGGCAGGCGATGGCGGGAATGCTCTGGAGCAAGCAGTATTACTACTTTGACGCGGATCTCTGGCTGCAGGAACACCAAATTATCCGGGGGCGGCTTGGGCCCGGAAAGCACGCGCGCAATGCCGAATGGTTCCACATGATTAATGACGACATCATCTCGATGCCGGACAAATGGGAATACCCGTGGTATGCCGCGTGGGACCTGGCGTTCCACGCCATTGCGATTTCCGCTGTGGACCCGGATTTCGCAAAAAACCAACTGGATCTGATGCTCACCCAACATTACCTGCATCCTAATGGTCAGATCCCTGCCTACGAATGGAATTTCAGCGATGTCAATCCTCCCGTGCACGCATGGGCAACTCTGTTTCTGCACCGGCTGGAAACGTCGCTGCACGGAGAATCGTCGGTGGATATTCCATTTTTGAAATCGGCGTTCACCAAACTTCTCTGCAATTTCACCTGGTGGGTGAATCGAAAAGATCGCTTCGGCAAAAACGTTTTTGAAGGTGGGTTCCTCGGGCTCGACAACATCGGCATTTTCGATCGCAGCGCCCCGCTCCCGACAGGAGGGAATCTCGAACAGGCAGATAGCACTGCCTGGATGGCTCTGTTCAGTCAAAACATGGCCGAACTCGCCATTGAAATTGCACCGCACGATTCCAGCTACGACGATCTCGCCGCCAAATTCTTTGAACACTTCCTGTGGATTGCAGATGCCATGAACCGGAGTGGCGAAGATGGAATGTGGGACGAAGAGGACGGTTTCTACTACGATGTGCTTCGTCTGCCGGACGGAAGGTCCAAACGTCTTAGAGTCCGATCCATGGTTGGGCTGCTGCCCATGTGTGCTTCGACAGTGATCGAACCGTGGCAGATTCAGCTGATTCCGAGAACAACTGCGGCACTGACGGAACGCGCGCGGCGAATGCCCGATGCATTCAAGTCCATTCATCCGACGGGACCTTGTCACCGCGGCGTTCTCGATCGCGGTATTGTCGCCCTGGTCAATCCGGAACGTCTGCGCCGGATATTGACCAAAATGCTCGACGAATCGGAGTTTCTCAGTCCATACGGCATCCGCTCTCTCTCAAAGTTTCACGATCAAAATCCTTATTTGCTCCAGGTGCAGGGAGAGGAATACCGCGTAAGTTATCTTCCTGCCGAATCCAATACGGGCATGTTCGGAGGTAATTCCAACTGGAGAGGCCCCATTTGGATGCCCGTCAATGCGCTCATTATTCGTGCGCTGCTGAACTACTATCTCTACTATGGCGATTCCTTCAGAATCGAATGTCCCACCGGTTCCGGAAAAATGATGAATCTTTATGAAGTCTCCAAAGAAATTGTCGATCGGCTGGGACGAATTTTCCTGAAAGGAACCAATGGCCGTCCGGTGTTTGGCGGCACCGAGAAGTTTCAATCCGATCCCAATTGGCGGGACAACCTGCTGTTTTACGAGTACTACCATGGCGACAACGGAGCCGGAATCGGAGCGAATCACCAGACGGGATGGTCCGGTATTGTCGCAAATCTCATTGGACTGTTCGAGAAAGTGAGCGCTGAACACATTCTCATGCGTGGCAAGAGATCCGTGTTCGAACGCAAGACGGCGTAGGCATTGGGATTGTAGGGCCCGTTGAGAGTTGTCAAATGTTCTGCTGTACGTTTGTCAAATGGCCCTGGCGAACTGG
>JBGPBY010000026.1:0-25377 GCA_041481485.1 Terriglobia bacterium | reverse complement strand
GTCTGGGGGTGAAGCACTGTCAATCAATAGAATCTGCATTGACGAATCCTCGCCGAAGACGGTTCGGCTGAAACTGGACTATCTAATCAACAATAGTCAGCGGCAGGGCTGGTTGTCTGTAAGGTGCCTTACACTCGGAAGAATAGATTGGCAGAGCCGATTACCGGGACTCTGTGAACTGAACGGACTCCTGCCTCACGATTTCGTAGCAATCGCATGAGGCGGCCTCGAGACCCTTGATATCGAGAATGGTGATGAGGCCCGACTTGTAGTCGATCAAACCGGCAGTTTGAAGGGTGCGCGCCGTGAGAGTAACCATAGGCCGCGCAACACCCAACATGGTGGCGATGAACTCCTGAGTCAAAGGCAATTGATCGGAGACGACGCGTTCCCGGCTCAACAGAAGCCAGCGGCACAGCCGCGATTCGATGTGATGGAACCGATTGCACAACACCGACCTCGCGACCTGAAAATGCAGCAGATAAATTTGCCGCATGAGCAGGCTCTGAAGCTTCCCTCGCAGGGTCAATTCGTTGGACAGAGCTTTCAGCGACATCTTCGCCGCAATGAGCGGCAGCTGCACAATGGCTTTTTGAGGCATTCGGTGAAATCCCAAAATGGCGGAGATCCCGAGCATTCCTTCAGGACCGATCACGCCGACTTCAATGCTGGAGCCGTCATCCGTCGTCGAAACCAGGGAAACCATTCCGGTGTTTATAAAATAAACATTCGAAATGCTTTCTCCGGAATCGTAGAGAATCTTGCCCGAAGGATAGGAGTCTATCTGCAATAGACCCTGGATTCGATCGAACTCGTCACAGGGTAGGGCAGCGAGAATCCTGTTTTGTTTGAGATCTCCCGACATCGACACCGCGGTTCCTCCTGTCTAAAAACCTGGCCAGGGGTATCCACATTGTCGGAGATCGTCTCTTGAGGTTTAGGATCTCAAAAAATGCTGGTAACACAGTATGCTGAGCGGGCGGTTTTCGTCCAGCCCATTCCAACCGTCAATCACGCAGCATCCCCGGTTCGGGGCACCGGCATGCGGTGGCGCGAGCGCACGCCGCGAAACGCTTCCGAGGAGAGTGAGAACAGGGGGCGGCGATTTCTCCAGAGGAGCAGCAACCATTCCCGCACAGACATTTGCGGAAAGTAAATGCCCCGGAAGGCGAGACGAGCGAAGAACATCATGGCACGTTCCCGAAATGGACGATCTGAAATCCGTGCCAACGCTTGTTGGATGGCCTGGGGACTGTATGATCGGGTCCAGGCATCCCGGACTTCCGCTTCTGCCTGAGCGATGGTGATCTTCTCGGGTGTGTATGCCATCCGAAACGGACGGAAATCCAGCCAGTGTTTTGGTCTTGTCAGGCGTCCCGCTTTAAAAAGCCGATCGTAGAGTGGTGTTGCAGGATAAGGGGTCATCAGACCGTATACCGGCAAACCTGGCGGCCACGTCTGCATCACATCGTCGGTGCGCTGTGCGACCCCCGGAGTATCGCCGTCCATTCCGAAGATGAATGACGTGATGGCGTAGATTCCTCTCGCGGCAAGCCTGTCCAGAGCGACCTTGTAATCCGCGGGTTTGTTGAAACTTTTGTTCACACTGCTGAGGTTCGCCGGGTCGGCGGATTCGAGGCCGACGAATATCCAGCGGCCTCCGCTCGCCGCAATCAAATCGAGAAGTTCCTCGTCCTTCAGCAGATTGACGCTGATCTGGGCAACCCAGGGCAACACTGCATCTTGCGCGATCATCTCGCGCAAGAGCGATTTCGTCCGTTTCACATTGATCGCAAAGTTGTCATCTATGAAAAATACTCCGATTGTCCCGCGCTCATTCCGCGCTCGCTGCTTGAGACGAAGTAGTTCATCGACGACACTTTTGCTGGAACGGAATCGGATCGCATCGCCAAAGAAGCCGGTGACTGTGCAGAAATCGCAGCCGTACGGACAGCCTCTCCCGGATTCCACCGGAACGATATACAGACTTTCCCACGACGATGTCTTTCGTTTCAGCGTTGAACGTAGAATTCCGGGAAGCTTTTGAACAAGGTTGAATTGATCGAGGTTGATGGATTCCCAGGCGATTTCCGGATAATCCTCGAGACTTGGTTTTACCTCATGGCCGTTTTCATCGATCGGCCGGTAAATCTCCTGCAACGTTCCGTTCGCGGCATCGGCGACGATGCGCGGCCAGGTGTAATCTGCTTCGCCAAGTGCAATGGCATCGGCATGCCGCGGCTCTCCGGTGCGGCCAAGCGGCTCATCCGGAACCTCGGTAACATGCGGTCCGCCGAAAACTACCTTCGCTCCCACTCCTCGGATGGCATCTGCAACCTTATAGGCTCTGGCAGCCATCCGCGTCATTGCGCTGATACCGACCAGTCGAATGTCGTGAACTCGAACGTACTCCGCGACTTCGTGTTCGGTCATCGGTTGGGCATTTCCATCAATCAGAAACACCTCGTGCTCCGGCGGCGTCAGGCTCTTCAGCAAAAACATCCAAAGATGCGGCATGAAATTGCGAGTCACCCCGTTATCGGGACTGTATAGCAGAATGTTCATTGCGCACTTCTTTCTACTGGTGGCGTGTGTCCACCGCAGACACCGAGTTTTGAGGGTTGCTGCGTCTTGTCCTGTGCGTTTCGAGTGCTTGAATTCGCAGCCCGTCTGTTCTATGCGTGGGAAGGCTTGTGTAGAGCGCAGCAGATCCAAACACCGCCGCCATACAAGAGTGATTTCCCGGATCTATCGATCCAGAATCATGTAGTCCTCTAAAATGAGACTGAAAGGATGGTCCGATTTTACGCTGATTGCAGGACTGCCGCCACCGCATTTGCGCACATTTGAAGATCAATTTTTTTTAAGGTTGGCAGACATATAATTTCCGAGTCATGACGGGATGCCGATAAGGAGGCCTATGAATAAGAGCGAGCAACAATCACCCATATCGTCCAATGAGACCGGCTCATCCGGGAAAAAACGGGAAAACTTTATCGTGGGTTTTCGCGGTGTCCGATATCAAGTGGCGGATGTGGGGCGCTCCATCGCCTTTTATACAGAAGACCTGGGTTTCAAGTTGGACCAAAAGAATCTGCCGGCTTTCGCACAAGTCTCGATCGCCAACCTCAAGCTGATTCTGAGCGGTCCGGGGGCGTCGGGCTCGCGTCCAATGCCGAACGGCGACAGTCAGGAGCCCGGCGGATGGAACAGGATCATTCTTCAAGTGGCCGATCTATCCGCACAGATTGAAGCTTTGAAGAATGCCGGACACCGCTTCCGGAACCAAATGGAGACAGGACCAGGCGGCAAACAAATCCAATTGGAAGACCCAGACGGAAATCCGATCGAGTTGCTCGAACCAGCTCATTAGTCCGGGAGTGTTTGATGGCAGTCGATACGGTACCCGGCGGACTCCCGACAATCTTAAAATTGGTTCCAGCATCACCGTTAAAGGTGTCGAGAGAACTGGGCACTCGCCCAGAATGATGGAAGTTCCGGAGCCTGATCCAAGCTGGAAGAACTCTAGTCTGCGCCCGTGAGGTGCAGCCACTTACCCTGGAGTATCAGCGGACATAGTCGCAAGCACGTTCAGTTTCCGAACCGCACAAACTGTTTCATGGGGCTCATGCCGGAGATTCTCGTTTCCATAATTCAAAAAACTTCAGGCTGTTAGTAAAAGGGGTTTCCCTTTGGTAATAACTATGGTGTGTTCGTAGTGGGCCGAAAGGCTGCGATCCGCCGTTCGGACGGTCCACCGGTCGGGCATCATTACGCCTTCTCCGCTTCCCACCGAAATAATCGGCTCAACAGCAATAACGAGTCCATTGAATAACTTGGTTCGGGCGCTCCGGTCGTAGAAATTGGGAACCGATGGTGGTTCGTGAATCGTCCGGCCGACGCCATGACCTCCAAATCCCGGCATGACCTTAAACCCTCGATGGAGAACCTCTCGTTCCACCTCGCGACCGACGTGGCAGGTACGAAAGCCGATCCGCGCAACATTCATCGCTCGCCAAAACGCAGCTTCGGCACATCGCACCAGGCCATCGGCAGTATTAGAGACCTTGCCTACGCGAACCGTCATGGCCGCATCAGCAAAATATCCGTTTTTCATGGCTACAAGGTCGAGCTTGACAAGATCGCCTTCCCGCAATGTACGCCCACCTGGCACTCCGTGAATTGCCTCGTCATTAACGCTAATGCAAACGGCGCCCGGGAACCCGTACACCTTTGGAGGTGCCGCCTCCGCCCCATGTTGTTTGAGCATGCGAAGACCGATGTGATCGAGTTCCAGCGTCGTAATTCCACTTCGAACAGCTGCAGCCATTTCGTCCAAAGACCATCTAACGATCTTTCCGATAACCTTGAGCTTTTCAAATTCTTCATTTGTATGTATCGACATGGAGCCTCCGAAGTATGGAATTGATCAGCAGGCACTATAGCTGAGGCTTAGTTTGGATTCTTGACAGCCGTTGAGCTCCAGACTGTTTCAGCACCCGCAAAATCCCGTAACCAATCAAACCCAGAATGCCCATCACACCCAGCCAGCCCACAAACATTCCTGTTAGAACCGGCGGCCAAATCGATCTCGTGTCGCCTCCGTCTGTAATCTGTTTGGCCCGTTCGATAGCATAGCCAACATTTGCCAAAGCCACCAACATCACCACGATCGTCGCACGCGGGAATCTAAACGAACGCATATCGAACCTCCTGAATGAATCGTCAGAGAACTGTTCGCGTAATGCTCCGGTGAACATGCTCCAGAACTCGCGAGCAAGAAACTGCGCACGTACCTTTAAGCCCTGATGACGGACATCCCGCCGGCCCTGGCAGAAGACCGAGGTCATTTCTTCGGCGAATTCTCTGCAGAATTCGGCTGGATAAAGGCGGAGCAAACAGCGAAACAAGGTCAGCATTCGGTTCATGCCTCCTTGCGAGCAATCCGCAGGCTCGCCACTTTCGTCAATTGCTTCATCCGCTCGACCTCGACCTGCAGATTCCTTCGTCCCCGCGCCGTAAGACGATAGGCGCGGCGATCCCGCGAATTCTCGGTTTCTTCGAAGTGTTCAATCCATCCCTGGGCGAGGAGGCGTTTCAGGGCGCCATAAAGAGTTCCGGTACTCAGCACGACTCGTCTGCCGCTCACTTGCTCCACATCCTTGATGATGGAATATCCATGACGCGGCTGTTCGGCCAGACTCAAGAGCACCAGTAAAACGGGTTCAGTTAGCGGCAGGTTTCCCATATGTCACCAGACGACATGTCGTATGCTGACAGGTTATGACGAGAGAGCATTTGTGTCAAGAGAGTCCTCTGGCAGACAGCTCTGTGCTTTGGTGTGTTGGTTCCGTCGTTCAAGAGGACCGTTCTATTCCGCCAGCGAGATTGCGGGTTTCCCGGCAAAGCGCTGACTGATGTGCTGTCCCAGCAGGTCGGCGATGCTGGCGCCATTACCGAGCGTCGCGTTTACGAGAAAGATGCCGGCATAGTTTCCCTTCGGATTGAAGAAGCAGTAGCTGCTAAAGCCGCCAGTACCACCGTTGTGCCCGTAGTCGCCACTCTCGGCGGAGTACAGCCACGCAAAAGCAATTCGCATGTTCGAATCGACGTCGGCGCGAAGCTCACATTGACGAATGGCCCACTGGTTCAATGTCACCAGGGCCATTAATCAACGGACAACAGACAACTCACAGTTGCAAGTGAGGACCTACAGCAGCGTGCCGTGCAACACGAGAGACGCGACCAAAAAATAAATCACAAGGCCGGTCACATCGACGAGCGTTGCGACAAACGGTGCAGAGGAAGTTGCCGGATCGAAGCCGAGCCGTTGCAGTACCAGCGGAAGGATGGACCCGATCAAAGATCCCCATAACACAACTCCAACCAGAGCAAACGCCACGGTAATTGCAATCAGGATGGGATAGTCCCCATAGGTTTTTGGAAAGATTCTGGACCATATTGTGATTCTCAAAAAACCGATGGATCCCAGCATTGTGCCAAGCGACAAGCCGGCGACGACTTCTCGCCTGACGATGCGCCACCAGTCGAGAAGCGTGATCTCGCCCAGTGCCAGTGCGCGAATAACCAGAGTCGCCGCCTGGGAACCGGAGTTGCCACCACTGGAGATAATCAGCGGAATAAACAGTGCCAGAGTGACAACCTGGGCAATCTCACCTTCGAACAGTTTCATTGCTGTTGCCGTCAGCATCTCTCCGATGAACAAAGCGGTGAGCCATGTGGCGCGTTTGCGCACCATGCGCGGCATGGCAATTTCCATGTAAGGTTCATCCAGCGCTTCGGATCCGCCGATTCGCTGAATTTCCTTTGTCGCCACCGCTTCAGCCACGTCCAATACGTCGTCAATCGTCACGATTCCGATCAACACTCCGGCGGTATCGGTGACGGGAAGAGCCGTCCGGTCGTACTGCCGGAACACGCTGATCACTTCTTTCTGATCGTCCGTGGCTTTGAGCGAAACGAATCGCCGGTCCATGAGATCGGAAACCCGCTTGTCGAGTGGAGCCAGAAGAAATTCGCGAATGCGAATGTCGTCGATGAGCGTTCCCTGTTCATCGACAACGTAGACCACATTCAGGGTTTCGCTGTCTTCTCCGTGAGTACGGATGAAGTCCAGCACCTCCCGGATTGTCCATTGTTCGCGCACGCTCACGTACTGCGGAGTCATCAGCCTTCCGACGGAACCTTCCGGATATCCGAGAAGTTTCAGAGCAACGGAGCGTTCCTGGGGCGTGAGCATCGCCAGCAGCTGCCGCGTGACTGCAGCGGGCAATTCTTCGAGGAACATGGTGCGGTCGTCCGGCGCCATGCTGTTGAGAAGGGTGGCGACGTCTTCATGAGCCATGGCTTTGAGCAGAGGTTCCTGCTGCTCGAGCGAGAGATACTCGAATACGGCAGCGGCATCCTTGCGCGGCAGAATGCGGAACACGATCACCTGATCTTCGATACCCAGTTCGGTGAGTACGTTTGCCAGATCTCCGGCATGCCGGTTGCGGACGATGTCGCGAAGCCGTGTGAAGTCGCCGGCACGAACTGCCGATGCCAGCTCATCGGCCGGCCGGGCAACCTGCCGAATTGCCTCGAGCGCCACATCGCGCTCGGATCCTGTGAGTTTTTCTTCCATTTGTGTTAAAGCCGCACGAACGACGTCATGATGATGAACGTGTGACCCGACGGATTTGACCGCGTCGAGCCACACGCGATGAATAAGTTCCAGATCGCCCGCAGATAGTTCGGGAGGATGAGCGCCAAGGTGATACGCGTCTGTTCTTCCGCTGTGATGATGAATCACCAGTCTCAGTTTCGGTTCGCCGGTCTTTTCAGCGCGCTCCCAGGCTTCGCCGAGCAGACGCGCCTGTTCGGAGGCAGAAAGCGTGTTCGATTCCCCGACATGCACCTCGGTCGATTGAAGACGCAGAGCCACGGCGATGACGCCGTCGAACACATTTCTTGCAGGCGCGATCAGCAGGCGGATGGGATGAGCGTAGCGTTCGGTCAACGCCACCACCTGTGAGAACAGATACCGTTCGTCACGCGTGGACGCCGATTCCTGGCCTTCAAGACCCACATCGACGCCCGGAATGCGAACGGTTACCGCAACGACGTCCCGGTCCGCCGCGCCTTTCACTGCCGCAACCAGGTGTCCAAGGGAATCCGCATGGCGTACTGCCACAAGGACGTTGCCGGGCCGGACTTGCACGTGTCCAGGAGATACATCGCCTGTAGTGGAAAGTTCGAAAGGTTCTTCTTCGACCGCAGCGGCATTTGCTGCAGTCTGGCGGGCGGAAACCAGCAAAACGCAGAGAACGACAATCAGTCCAATGGCGCCGATTGAAGGTATGTCTCCAGAAGCAAGCATCGCCAGGGCGCTCAGTCCGACCAGTATCGCGACAATGGCAATGCCGGCCTTTGGCGCCTGGAATGGCCTCAGTTCTTTTTGCGTCTTTTGAAGCCGGGTATTCACGCGAATCCGCAAAAGAAGCGTCACAGCCAGAGTCATTCCGTAGGCTCGGCTGAGCCAGGCCACCTGACCTCCGGCGGCAAGCACAATCAGGACAACCGATGCCGCAGCAATGTTGGCTGCGTTTGCCAGCTGGCCGGGCAACAGTCCTTCCACGGACAAATGCCGCAGAAGTTGTTCACCATCGTCCAGTGCGGCCCGGGCTGCCGGTATCAAAACGCAGAATGCGGCTATAGGAACAAGCAGAGTGATCAGACCAGTCAGCCACGGTGCAGCCGGCGTGAACTGGGCGAGGGCCGAGAGTGGAGTTTGAGCCCACAACTTCGCCTGTGGACCGGGCACCATTGCGACGTACAAAAACGACGATGGGATCGCGATGACGGAAACAAAAGCCGCCACATAAAAAGCCGTGCGGCGCACGGACTTGACACGCGGCGGAGCAAACTCACGCGCGGTTCGGCCGATGGATCCACCGCCACCTAGAAGAGGCAAAACCAGGCCGAAGCCGAACAAGAGTTGGAACGCGGCATGCGAAAAGCTGAACGGGATACCGTCCCATGGGGTCTGAAGTGCGGTGGTCCATACCGGAGCGTGGTGCCGGATCGCCGAAATCGTCGATACCGCCAATAAGGTAAACAACATCAGGACGCCGGCCCACACGGTTTGAGCCACCTTCGATGAGGGCAGATCGAAATGCAGCCGGGCACGGGTCCACAATACGCCAACGAAGATGATGGCGCCGGCAGTGACAATATCCTGCACCGTGAACTGAGCCGTCACCGTCCAGTGGGTGATCCAGCCTCCGGCAACGCTGGCCGCATACTGAGCACTCAGCACGCAGCAGAGCGCGCCAAGAAATACTCTTTCGGTCAACATCGCCGCAGTGGCCACACTGCCGCCGCGCGTACCATACGCTCGTTCCGCACGGCCGATGAGACCTCCGGGAACAAGAAATCCCCAGCTTTCGATATCGATTGTGCGTACAACGGCGGCGAGGACGCATGCCGCAAGAACAAACCATGGCGCAGAACCGCCCACGAAGGACCGTGTAATCCCTATTGTAAAAAACACTCCGGCGCCAAGTTCGCAAAGGACCATCGCGGTCGCCTTCGAAATCGACATGAACGAAAGCAGCGCAGTCGTCGAGAGGACGATGCGAACTTTTCGTTTCGATCCGGAATGTGGCGGCGTCAAGTTCATATCAAACGGATGAAAGCATACGATTGAAGAACCGCCAAGTGCCAGTTGAGAAGCCCAAAAACTGGCCATGTGACAAATTTCTGTATCCGCTTCATTAAAGATTATGGGTCATATTTCATGCAGAAGCGGTCTCAGGAATACAAAGGTAAACAAGCGTTCCCCTTCGGGCGGACTTTGCCGTTGGTGGTAGACTGCGTGCCATATCTGATGCCTGCTACCCCAACGTCGGGATTTCATACCACTAGTTGGACTCTGGTTCAGGCCGCGGCAATTCACCCAACCCAGGACTCCAGGCAGGCATTGGCACTCCTGTGCCAGACATACTGGCATCCGGTTTACGCATTCGTCCGGCGCAAAGGCTACGATCCGGACCAATCCCAGGACCTCACTCAGGGCTTCTTTGCACTGTTGCTGGAAAAAAACTATCTGGCCGAAGCCGATCAAAAGCGAGGCAGGTTTCGCTCTTTCCTGCTGGCGTCTGTGACTCATTTTCTCGCCAATGAGTGGGACCGTGCGCATGCGCTCAAACGCGGAGGAAAGCAGACTGCGGTTTCCATCGACATCGTGGAAGCGGAACGATGGTATGAACCGGCGATTGTCGAGGAATCTACTCCTGAGAGTTTGTTTGTCCGCCGCTGGGCTCTGTCCATTCTTGAACGAGTGCTGGTTCGGTTACGCGAAGACTTCATGCGGGCGGAAAAGGGCGATCAGTTTGAACGTCTGTCCGCGTTTCTGAACAAGGATTCCGATGATATCGGCTACGAAGATGTTGCCCGGCAGATGGAGATGTCCGTCGGCGCCGTGCGCATGTCTGTGCTTCGAATGCGCCGGAAGTATCGGCGGCTGTTGCGCGAGGAGATCGGCGAAACCGTTTCAACGCCCGATCAAGTTGATGAGGAAATACGCTTTCTAATGTCGGTATTGAACCCATGATGAGCACGGCCGTCAGTCAAACAAACCAGTGCCAGCGTTGTGGCGGTCAGCTACCGAAATTCGGCGTGGTCGGCGGACGCTGTCCGCGATGTCTGTTCGAACTAGGGCTCGAATCGGCGTCTGAGGCCGGTAAAGACACCCTGAATATGGACAAGTCCAGCGGCGTAACCCCGACTCCAGTGACGATTGGACGATATCGAATTCTCCGTGTCATTGGCGAAGGTGGAATGGGCATCGTTTATGAAGCCGAACAGGACCAGCCCCGCCGAACCGTCGCGCTCAAAATTATCAAACCAACCATGGCAAGTCCTCAATTGCTGCGGCGGTTTGAACAGGAATCGCAGGCACTCGGCCGATTGCAACATCCCGGCATCGCCCAAATCTACGAGGCCGGAACCGTGGATGCGGGCTTCGGACCCCAGCCGTATTTTGCAATGGAGTACATCCGTGGCATCTCGCCCCGGGACTATGCCGAGTCCCATCACCTGAACACCAGCCAACGCATGGAGATCATGGTGAAGATCTGCGATGCAGTGCACCACGCACATCAGCGCGGCCTGATTCACCGGGATCTCAAACCGGCCAACATCCTGGTCGACGATACCGGACAACCCAAGGTTTTGGATTTCGGTGTCGCACGCGTGACCGATAGCGATACCCGGGCGACAATTCAGACGGACATGGGGCAACTGATCGGAACCCTTGCCTACATGAGTCCGGAGCAGGCGATGGCCGATCCGCTCGATATCGACACGCGCAGTGACGTTTATGCACTGGGAGTGATCCTTTACGAACTGCTGGTGGGGCGTTTGCCGTATCCCATCAGCAAGAAGATTTACGAAACCATTCAGACAATTCGAGAGGAAGAACCCACGCGGCTCGGCACCCTGAACCGTTCCTACCGGGGAGACATTGAAACCATCGTGGGCAAGGCGCTGGAAAAAGACCGGACGCGTCGTTTTGCATCGGCGGCGGGAATGGCTGCAGACCTGCGGCGCTTTTTAAGGGACGAGCCCATCGCTGCACGGCCGCCGAGCACGAGCTATCAATTGCAGAAGTTCGCGCGACGGCACAAGGTGCTGGTGAGCGCAATCGCGGCCGTCTTCGCCGTGCTGGTGGCTGGAATTGTTGTAAGTCTGGCGGAATTGAGAGGACGCGTACGAGCTGAGAGTGCGCTTAAAGATGAAAAGAACCACCTCAGTGCGGCGCTAGCAAAGGCGCAGGCTGAAACTCTACGCGCGACGGTAAACGAAAAGCGTGCGCTCGCCGCCGAGAAACTCTCCGACGTGTCAGGAATTCCGGCGCAGGCGGCGCAATTGGTCTCTCAGGGAAACTATTCCGAAGCGGAAAAAATCTATGTCACGCTTGTGGATTCCGACCGTCTCCGGCTGGCCATCAACGATCCCATTTCGTGGTCCCACATGATTGCACTGGCCGAGGTGTATATAGCACCACTATTACCTGGTTCCCAACGAAGATACGATGCAGCCGAGACGCTCTTTAATGAAGTAATCGAGCGACAGAAGAGGTTTCTCGGCGAAAATGCGCCCGACACCCTCGAGACAAAGAACAAACTGGCCGATCTTTATGGAATTCAAGGCAAAGTCAAGCTTCCAGATGCGAATCGTCTCTGGAAACAGGTTGTAGAAGGACGGCAAAGTGCGTTGAAAGAAGAGAACGCCCTCACATTGACGAGCAGGATTTCCCAAGCAGAAATCCGCAAATTGATGGGCTACCCCGTCGAGGCTGTCGTGACCCTAACAGAGGTCAGGAAGGTCGCAGAAGAACTGACAATCAAAAATAATCCTCTTGGGCAACAGATTCTGAGCTTGCTCCGCCTGGATGGAACTGGCGCGTCAAACCTGGAACAGTTGAGATTGGCTCGATATATTCCCTTCGATTTTGACATTGATAATCGATGCAATTGCACATCGGCGGTCATAGTCTCGCCCACGAACAATTCCGATTTCGGCCCTTATCTTAAGAAAGCCATTGGCTCGATTCGTTCGGCATGGTTTTCACTGAGGCCTGAGGCATCGGAGCCGGGCACCCATAAAGCCCAAAGAGTGGTAGTCCGTTTTGCGATTGCTTCCAGTGGCGTGCTTCAGGAAATGCGCCTGGTCTCCAGTTCAGGAAACGAGAAAGCAGATCACGCCGCTGCAGTTGCAATTCAGAGTTCGAGCCCGTTTCCCAATTTCCCCGCGGATTTCAAAGGTGACCATACCGACATACAACTTGCATTCTCACGTGCGGGTTATGTCGTTGTTTCCGGACGTGTGGTCTCGGTCGGCGGGAATGAAACGGCTCCGCCGTTTTTACTCTCGTTCGCGGGAGGCGCAGGCAGGGATGTTGCAGCCGTTCTGACGGATGGAAAATTCCGAATTCAGTTGCCGTTGGGCGACTACCGCATCTCCGCCAGCGGCCTTCCGGACGGCTATTACTTGAAATCGATCCAGATGGATTCAACAGACTTGACGCACATGCCGCTGAAACTCCAGGGCGTGTCGCCAGGTGAAATTGTGATGACGATTGGCGCCCAGCCCTGAGACCTGAGCCACTGCCAATATTGTTCGGAAAGAGGAGAGAGTCCATGAGAGGGTCTTCGATGATTGCAGTCCTGGTGTTTTTCCTGTTGCCAGCGCAGACAAATCGTACCCCAGTTGCAGCGCGCGCCGCCGAAGTGCGATCCGAAGTTGATGCCGGTCCGACGAACGATGTGGTTTCGATGGCGATTTCCCCGGACGGCCGGAAACTTGTTTATGTGGCGGCTGCCGGGAACCTGCATCAGCTGTGGCTGCGCTCTTTGGATTCGGACCGCGTGCAGCCGCTGCCTGGAACTGAAGGCGCAACCTTGCCGTTTCCATTTTGGTCACCGGACAGTAAGTCCATTGGCTTCTTTTCTGATGGAGAGCTGAAACGCCTGGACCTGGACAGTCTGAAGATTCGGACATTGGTGCCGTACGCGCACTGGGGCCGCGGCGGCACGTGGGGCCCGGATGACACGATTCTGTACAGCAGGCTCGGCGGCTACGTCATTTATAAGGTTTCCGCCAATGGTGGGGAGCTGGAACCGGTCACTCAACTGGTTCCGCCGCAGGAATTGGTCCATGAGTATCCAGAGTTCCTCCCGGATGGCCGGCACTTTCTCTACTACGTGGATGGCCTTCCGGGCGCTCGTGGAATTTATGCTGCTTCGATGAACGGACGTGAGAACAAGCGTTTGGTCGATTCGGAAGCCGCCGGTTCATTTGCCGCGGGACGGCTGCTTTTCGTCAATCATGGGGCCTTGTATTCCCAGGCGTTTGACCCGGTTCGTTTGTTGCTTTCCGGTAGCCCTTCGCGGCTCGCCGACAATGTGCCGGTGAATGCATTGCGTGCTGCGGTCTCGACATCCAATGGTCATATCGCCTATCGCATCGGGTCGGCGGGCAACATGCAGCAAGTCACATGGTTCGATCGAAAGGGTACGAGGCTTGAAACAGTCGGGGCACCATTCATAGCAGGCGGTGCACCGCCATCGCTGTCGCCTGACCGTCATACTTTGATCCTGCAGCGAAGTACGGACGGCAATCTCGACTTGTGGATGCTCGATATGAGCCAAGGAGTATTTAGCCGATTCACCTCCGATGAATCACGTGAGAATTTTCCGGTCTGGTCACCCAATGGCCGGCGGGTCGCCTTTAGTTCCAATCGCAATGAATATTCTGAGCTATATGAGAAACCCGTCGAAGTGACTGCGGCTGAAACTTTGATTTTGACCGAACCCAATCTCAGGCATCCCATGGACTGGTCTCACGACGGCCGGTACCTGCTGTATCGCACGGGCAGGCCCGATCTATGGGCTCTGCAGATGAACGGATTGGTGGAAATTCCAATCATCGAGAGTCCTCCTGAAGCAGAACTGCGATGGCCTCAGTTCTCTCCGGATGGAAAATGGATCGCGTTCGAATCCAATAAGTCGTCCGACAAGCCCGGAAGAATCGAGATTCATATCCACGGACCATTTGAGCCTCCTGCGCTTGGACAGACATCGGCTCCGATTTCCATCAACGGTGGCGTCTGGGCTCGATGGCGGGCTGACGGAAAGGAACTTTATTATCTCGCGCCGGATGGCATGTTGATGGCCGTGCCAATCGAATTGGATTCCGGCGGAAAAAACTTCAAAGCGGGAACACCGATTCAACTGTTTGCGCCACCCGTCATCGGTTGGGAGAGTTCGAATTTTGCGCAGCAGTATGTGGTTTCCGACGATGGACAGCGAATCCTTGTCATCGCTTCTCCGAACGCCGAGTCGCCAATCAAAGTCATCCTGAACTGGAAGCCATGACAAGGAAGATCATGCAACTCGAAATAGTGCAGGTTGCATGCATCGCTCCTGGCCGAAAAGAAATCGGCGAAACGGTTTCAACACCCGATCAAATTGATGAGGAAATACGCTTTCTAATGTCCGTCCTGAATGCATAAGGAGACAGTTCATGAGTGAGTTGAACCAATGCATGCGATGTGGCAGCCCGCTGCCGAAGGCCGGCGTGATCGGTGGACGCTGCCCGCGATGCCTGTTTGAAATGGGACTCGAATCGGCGTCGGAAGGCGTTAAGGACACCCTCAATATGGACAGCGCGCCTGCTGGCGTTAGCGCACCTCCAGCGGCTATCGGGCGATATCGAATTCTTCGAGTCATCGGCGAAGGTGGAATGGGCATTGTTTACGAAGCCGAACAGGACCAGCCCCGGCGAACCGTTGCTTTGAAGATCATCCGGCCGGGCATGGCGAGTCCAGAGTTGTTGCGGCGGTTCGAACAGGAGTCCCAGGCGCTCGGCCGGCTGCAACATCCTGGCATCGCGCAAATCTATGAGGCAGGAACTGTGGATACCGGTCTTGGACCGCAGCCTTATTTTGCGATGGAGTACATTCGCGGCATCGAGCCGCAGAACTATGCGGAATCGCATCATCTCAACACCAACCAACGTTTGGAAATCATGGTGAAGATCTGCGATGCAGTGCACCACGCGCATCAGCGCGGCCTGATCCACCGCGATCTCAAACCGGCCAACATTCTCGTTGACGATACTGGACAACCCAAAGTTCTGGATTTCGGTGTGGCCCGCGTGACCGACAGCGACACACGATCGACGATGGAAACCGACATGGGGCAACTGATCGGAACTCTGGCTTACATGAGTCCCGAACAGGCGATGGCCGATCCGCTCGATATCGACACACGCAGCGACGTCTATGCACTGGGAGTCATTCTTTACGAACTGCTGGCAGGCCGTCTGCCTTATCCCATCAGCAAAAAGCTTCACGAAACCATTCAGACGATCCGAGAAGTAGAACCCGCGAGGCTCAGCGCCGTGAGCCGGTCCTACCGGGGAGACATCGAGACCATTGTCGGTAAGGCGCTGGAAAAAGACCGGACGCGGCGTTACGCGTCGGCGGCCGGCATGTCTGCAGATCTCCGGCGCTTCTTGAAGAGCGAACCGATTGCGGCGCGGCCGCCGAGCAGTACCTATCAACTGCAGAAGTTCATTCGCCGGCATCGCGCGTTGGTCTCGGGAATCGCAGCGGTGTTTGTGGTTTTGATTGCCGGTGTGGCTGGCACCACCATGTACGCGGTACGAGCAGGAAGGGAACGGGATATCGCATTGGAAGTAAAGCTCGAGCGTGACAGCGCCCTGAGTGATGCAATCTCCCAACGTGACAATGCCGAAGGCTCAATGAATCGCGCCAAATTTGAAATGGAAAGAACCAAGGAGCAAACCGAAATTGCCGTTCAGGAAAAGAAACGGGCAGATATCGCGGCTGCAAACTCGAAATTGTTTTTGGAATTTTTGGGAATCGACATCTTAGGGATGGCGAACCCGTACACGCAAAGCGCACCAGGCCAACCGAATGGGGGAAAGAACTCGCCTAATCCCAGTATCACATTGAAGGAGGCATTGGACTTGTCTGTGAAGCGAATCCCTATACGGTTCGGCGGGCAACCACTTGAGGAAGCCGCTATCCGGGAATTTCTTTCGGATGCCTACGTCGGAATGGGGAGCTACGTCGAAGGTCGCGAGCAGCTGAATCTTACAGTGGATCTGCGACGCCGCGCACAAGGTGAAACAGATCCGGAGACTCTTCGAGCGACCGCGAAACTGGCGGACGTTTATTCGGACCTGAATTTGTACCCGGCCGCCGAGGATCTCGCGAAAAAAGTGATTCTGGATGCACATCGCAGTACGAGCAATGTCGATCCCTCCGTGCTGACGGCCGTGTCGACCCTCGTTTGGATTTATAGTGGAACCCGAACGAACACGAATCCTTCGGAAGGGTTTTCCCAGATCGACCGCTTTCTCAAGGACGAAGTCATCGACTATCAACGGCGGAAATCCGGAGAAGGCAATTCCACCGCGCAATTTGAGACAGCGCTGCTCTCCCTTTATACGGATTTCAAACCGCCAAAATATGCGGAAGCCGAAGCGTTCATGATGCAGATCGCGAACGCTCGGCGGCGAGCGCTCGGTGAAGACAATCCCGCAACTCTCGGAGCAATCAAGCAATTGATTGGTCTTTACCTGATCCCACAACCGCAACCCAAATATGCGGAAGCGGAAGCATATTTGAAACCGCTGGTCGACGCCCATCGGCGTACTCTCGGCGACGAAAGCCCTGCAATTCAAGCCACGATAAATTATCTTTTAAGCGTTTACCTGGATCAGTCGCAATCCCGGTACGCGGAAGCGGAATCCCTTCTAACGCGAGTGAGGGAGGATGCCCGCCGCAAGCTGGGCAGCGAGAGTCACGCCAACCGGAATGCGTCAATCGGGTTGGCCGACCTGTATTTTAGACAAACCAGATACCAGGATGCAGAGGATCTCCTGCTGCCTCTGGCTACAAGCGCAGTGATGGCGGAGGCGGCGGTACACCCGCTGACGCTGGATATGCAACCGGCGTACCTGGATAACCTGGACCGCACTTCCCAGGTTTACGGCAAGCCAGGCAATTCCGCCCCCGCGGATACAATGGCCCGGCTGAGTCGGGCTGAACATCTCACGATCGTGGATGTCCTGGATCGCCTGTTCCAGATTTACAGTAAACAAGGCAACTCGGATCGAGCTCGCGCGATGGCTAATCAGCTCAAAACGATGTTGGAAATGGCCCTTGAGTCCGCGCAAAAAAATGATCCAACAGGCGAGAATCTCGTAACGCCGCTGAAAAGCATGGGCGCTATAGCGATGAGCTTCATCGATCAGCAGCGTTATGGAGAAGCAGAAGACCTGCTGGACACGGTCGTGGATGCTTATCGGCGCCTTCCCAGGAGCAACGTGAATGCGCGATACACCGCGGCTCTCCCGACTTCAGCGGTCATACCGTACATTAACACTGGGGCTGATAGCCAGGCGAGTCGCTACCAGCAACTTGCCGGAAGCGACACGCGAGCGCGGGACATTGCGACTCTTCTCACTTCAGCCGCCATTGCGTACACCCGAAAGGGGAACGATCGCCAGGCGGAGAAACTGCTGTTGGAGGTTCTGGATATAGACCGCGCCGCCTTGAGCGACACTGATTGGGATATGCAGCGAACCTTATGGCGTCTGGCAGCCTGGTACATGGATCGCGGAAGGTACGAGGAAGCCCACGACGCTTTCGATCAACTGAACAAGGTCCAGGCCGCCCTCTACGGCGCTGAGCATACGATTACGCGAACTACCATGCTCGATATGAGCGTACTCTGTACGGATCAAATGAGAGTCGAATCCGCTCGAGGGAAGAGGGATCGCGTGCGGCTTCTTGTGGAAGCGAGACTAGACCTGGAGACTCGGCTTTTCGGTTTGTATCGCAGCTTGCCGGGCGGCGAGAAATCCAGTCTCACGCGAATCCAAATGTCGGGCGTTGGAATTGACCTCGCCATACTGGGCAAATACGCGGAAGCCGAAAAGACATTCACTCAACTCCTGGCGATACAGCGGGTCGCCGAAGGAGTGCCACAGGGACAGATACCTGGGGCGTTGGCTCTAATCGGATGGACTCAATTCCATCAACAAAAGTACGCCGAGGCCGAAGCTAGTCTGCGCGAAGCGCTGCGGGGCCTGGAAGAGATTCAGAGCGATATCTGGGCGCGGCACAATACCGAAAGTATGTTGGGTGCCACCCTGGTGGCATTGCAGAAATACGCCGAGGCCGAACCGCATTTGCTCAACAGCTATGAGAAGATGCTTCAACGCACGCCCGGACTCCCTGCAAGCGGATTCACCGCGGAATTCGAAGTTGGCGAAAGAATACTCATGCTGTACCAGGACTGGGGAAAACCCGAAAAAGTGGCGGAGTGGCGCCAGAAGCTTCAAAGGTAGCAACTTCCTACTGAATCTGTAATGGCGGATCTCCATCCCGAGATCCGCCATCTCCACAACTGCCCACCATTTCAAAGCCTCCCGCCGAATTCGTGACGCTTTTGCCGAAATCCTTCAGAAGGAATCAGGACAGCATCACAAGATCGCCATAAACAATTATGAAGAGTCAAAGTTTTTGTAATCGTGAGGGGATCCACCGGCCTGCTGTACTGGAATGTGGAGAAGAAATAATGAGGGATATCGCCGTACTGCCCCGTCTTGATAGCGGGTCGTTCCTAAGTTCTCTCCTGGTGATTTTCATTTCAATTGTGCTGGTCGCGTGTACGCCAACACAAGCGCCCGCGGAATCGCACTTGAAAAAAGTTCTCCGCATTGTTCCCCAGGCGGATCTGGGGAAGATCGACCCTGTCTGGACCACAGCCACCGTCACTTTCAACCACGCGAACATGATCTACGACACTCTGTTTGGGATCGATGCCAATGGGCAGATCTCTAATCAGATGCTGGAGACTTACGAGATAAGCAAAGACAAAAAATCATGGACCTTCACTCTGAGAGACGGTCTGGAGTTTCATGACGGTATGCCGGTTACCAGCGAGGACGTCATTGCTTCCATCCAGCGTTGGGGCGCGCGCGATACTGTCGGCCGAAGATTGATGTCGTTCGTCGTGAGTTGGAAGGCAATGAGTCCGAAGACTTTCCAGATGATTCTGTCAGAGCCTTACGGGTTTGTACTGGAATCGCTGTGGCTACCCTTCGTGATGCCCAAACGAGTGGCAGACACGCCTGCCGACATGGAAATTACGGACACGACAGGTTCAGGACCGTTTGTTTATCTGAAAGAAGAACGAAAACAAGGTGAAAAAGTCGTCTACGTTCGAAACACGAAATACAGGCCACGCAGCGAACCTGCAAGCGGAACCGCTGGAGCCAAAGTTGTCAAGGTGGATCGCGTCGAGTGGATCATCATCGAAGATTCTCAAACCGCCATAAACGCGCTGATCTCTGGTGAAGTTGACCTGATAGAGGCGCCCGCCTTTGAGCAGTATCCAACCCTGGAAAGCAATCGGGATATCCGAATGATCGTCATCAACCCTCTCGGCGGTCAATTCGCGCTTCGCTTCAATCATCTTATTCCTCCCTTTGATAACCCCAGAGTGAGACAGGCGGCCATGGCGGCACTGAACCAGCCCGCATTTCTGCAGACTCTGGGAGCACCCGCGTGGTTTCACACCTGCTTTTCGATCTACCCATGCAATTCACCTTATTTCACTTCGCAGGGAATGGACTTCATTGCAAATCCTAACCTCAAACGCGCACATCAGCTGCTCATGGAGTCGGGCTATGACGGCACACCCGTGGTGCTGATGCAAGCCACTGACCAGACCGCTCTCACGAAGCTGCCCGGAGTCGCGTCGCAGCTGCTGCGTCAGGCCGGTTTCAAGGTGAAAATGCAATCTATGGATTGGCAGACCCTTGTGTCGCGCCGTGAAAAAAAAGAAGGCTGGAACATCTTTATGACTAGTACCGGGGCTGTCACTGTAATGAATCCGGTTTCCAGCTTTTATCTTGATGCCACCTGCTATCCGAAGGGATGGCCAGGCTGGCCGTGCGATCCGGAGTTAGAGAGACTTCGCGATGCGTTTGCCCGCGCCGACGATGACAAGACTCGCAAGCTAATCGCCGAACAAGTGCAAGCGCGGGCGGTGGAAATCGGCGCTTATGTTCCGCTCGGCGAATACAAAACGGCCAGGGCAGTGAGAAAGACTGTGACTGGTCTGCTGGCGGGATATTCCATGGTGTTGTGGAACGTGGAGAAACAATGACGCGAATAGCCGGAGATCTAAGCACACATAGCAAATGATACGCGATGTCGAGAGTGACGTTGAGAGTTGTGCCTATACACATCCCCGTTTATTCTGCCCTTGTCACGGACCATCTTGATTCTGTGGAAAGGGGTCGTTCATGCGACGGATTTTCGCCATCCTCATCACTGTTACTGCGTTGCTCGGACAGACGCGAGCCGCAAATACTCTCGATATCTACATTATCGATGTCGAAGGCGGCAACGCCGTGTTGTTCGTACCGCCATCAAAAGAATCTCTGCTTATCGATACCGGTAATGGCGACGATGGTGCTGTTCGCGATGCTAGCCGCATCATGGCAGCCATTAAGGATGCGGGACTTCAGCAGATCGATCATCTGATCATCACACACTGGCATAGCGATCATTTCGGCGGGCTGAAGGAGTTGGCTTCCCGAATTCCAATTCGTGAGTTCATGGACCATGGCCCGAACGTTCAGGCGAATGCAACGACAGACGACTTCATCAAGAGCACTTATCCGCCGCTTTATGCGAACGCCAGACACACCGTCGCAAAACCCGGAGACAAAATCGCGATTCGCGGTCTGGATGTTCGAGTGTTGACTTCCAACGGTCAGGTCATCAATACGCCGCTGCCCGGCGCCGGCGGAGCAAATCCGTACTGCGCCAACTTCAAGCCAAACCCGGGTAATGCAGAAGATCCGATGTCGGTGGGGATCCAAGTCTCGTTCGGTGAATTCCGAACGATTCATCTGGGTGACCTGACGCGAGACAAGGAATACGAACTGATGTGTCCAAATAATCGGATCGGAAGTGTAGATGTGCTTCTGGGACTGCATCACGGCCAGCCTACGTCGAATTCCGAAGTGCTGGTGCATGCGGTTCATCCCCGGGTCGCGATCATGAACAACGGGACGCGCAAGGGCGGCGATCCCGACACGATGAAGACGCTGCACTCCTCACCAGGGCTCGAAGATCTCTGGCAGATGCACTTCTCGCAACTGAGCGGACAGGAGTACACCGTTGCAGGAATGTTCATTGCAAATCTGATCGACGAGCCGCTGGCGGCGATGCCGATCGTGCCCGTGCCGCAGCCGGTGGCGGGAGGGCCCGCACCCATTCACAATGGGACTGCGTTTTGGATCAAAGTTTCTGCCAAAGCCGATGGAAGCTTCAGTGTGACGAATGCAAGGAACCAGTTCACGAAAGTTTATGGGAAAAGAAAGTGAGTTTGAGGAAAATGGCGCTCCGGATAACCAGGCTTCAAATGAGAAAGAGCCTTGCACTGACAGCAATTCTGATTCTTGCCATTGCGGTTAGCTCTGGCGCCCGGCAGGGACAGGCAATTCGCAGTTCACTGGGCCTGGTTTACGTGCCTGTCTGGGTGGATGTTTCCGCGGGTGCGAAATATATTGCGGACGCGGACGGTGAAGGCGCGTACACCACTGTGCCGCTTTTTAAGACGCTGCCGGGTTTAACTACGACGAACTTCAGGATCTACGAAAACGGCGTTGAACAAAACATGGAGTACCTGTCTCCATCAATGTCGCCGGGGATTTTGGGAATCGTCGTCGGATTCAGTGCGCGGGGAACAGTCAAGACTTCTGGCCAGCCGGCGGAGGTCATCAACGCGGTGAATCTGCTGCGCCAGTCGAGCACGGGAAGCTTCGTCGATTGGGTGCCGTGGAATTCCGACGGAATTTACGATGCCGTTTCTCGCGCTCTTGCAAAGCTCCAGCGGCAGGCCGATCCCAGAAAAGCATTGATTGTCATTAGCGATGGAGCGATTCCCAGTGGCAGCAAGACGGCCGATGACGCTGCCGGCAAGAGTTTGATCGATGCTGCGAAGAAAGTGAACTTCCCGGTCTATTTGCTTTTCCCAAGCCAACCGGGGAGGCCCGGCTACGGGAATCCTGTCTGCTGCTTTGGAAGCGCATACGCGGTCGGCCGAACACTCAAGCAAGTCGCAGAGTCGACTGGAGGGAAAGTTCTTGCGGCAGAACTTGGCGGGATGAACCCGGAAGACGGCATCGCCGCGTCTTCGTCTCAGCTCGTGGACAAACTGAGCCGGCGTTATGTGATCGGATTCATTTCCACGAACACAGCCCGTGAGGGAAAGTGGCGGAAACTCAAGGTTAGAATCACGCCACCGGCGGGAACTTCGAAGGTTCACGTGGAAATCGGGAAAGTAGGATATTCCTCGGCGGAGACGTCGCCGATCGCGTACGATGCGCCGCTCGAGGCTCCGATACCCGTGCCACGTCCGGTATCCGCGTTGCGTCCGGTCACAGGAACTCTCCGCGCTCCGTTCATTGGACCGGACAGTCGAATTGGCGACGCATCAAAATTGCTGTCGAAGGCGTCTGCCGACGAGAGCATCCGCTTTCCCGACGCGGTGATGCTCCTGAAGCAGGAATGGGCCGAAGGAGACTGGCGAACGATCCAATATGTAACGGAGGCATACACTGCGTTCGGCGGGTTTGGGAACACCGTCATCATCAGGACAGAGGTGGCCGTTGAGAAACCGGACCGGCTGCACATCCAGATGGAAGTTCGAGCTGGAAGAGGCGCAGGCCGCCGATTAGTAGCGGTCTCCAACGGCCAGTCGGCCTGGATCTCTAACCCAGCGAGCAACGAGTACGCGAGGCTCTTGCTCCACCCGATTGGCGTGCTGCTCGCCGGACTGGACGAGATGATGCTTCGCCAGTTGCCGGATGCGCTTAATATCGGCCAGATCGGTGTTGGCCGGAACAGCGACTTTTTTAAGAGTTTGACCGACATGAGGGATCCACTATTTCCGGAAGGCGAGTGGCGAGACCCAACGGTCCTCCGATCGGAAACGGTTAGTGTGGATGGTATCCTGCGTGATTCCTGGGTAGTTACCAGCAAAGTGCGGCTCACTCCCGGATATAACACCAGAGTGCTCTGGATCGACAAGAAACTCAGGATTCCACTCAAATCCGGAATGCTCAGGGACGCGATCGCAACGCCCCAAACCGAAGGGAGTTTATTCGCGCAACCGCACTTCTATGAAATTCAAGTCAAATCTCTTCAAATCGATAAACCGATCCCCATCTCGACATTCACATTCACTCCTCCGCTCGATGCCGCAGAAACTCCGGCATTACCGCGATAAGGATAGTCTCCGAAAGGAATGCAATGCGGCACATGATTCTCGGGCTTCTCTTTCTTCTTTCGTTGCCGGGGTGCAGGAGTTCGCTCTCGGCTTCATCTGATGATGCACGGAAATTCATCGACAACGTGAACGAGACGAGGCTGCTGCTGGGTCTGCAGAATAATCAGGCAAGGTGGGTCTCAGAAAATTTCATCACCGATGATACGCAGAAGATCGCGGCCCGTGCGAATCTGTCCTACATAGATGCGATGGCACGCTTCGCGAAGGAAGCTACAAAATTCGACAAGGTTGAGGTGTCAGCCGGCATTCGCCGCGAACTGGATCTTCTCAAGCTGTCTCTGACGATGGTGACGCCATCCGACCCCAGGGAAGGGGAGGAACTGACGAATCTCGCAGCAAGCCTGAAAGCAACCTATGGAAAGGGGAAATGGTGCGCTGCCGCCGCAAGTTGTTTGGACATCGACAAGATCACCAATACGATGGCCGAGTCGTTCGATGAGAAACGTTTGCGTCAGGTATGGGAGGGCTGGCAAACCATTTCGCCGCCGATGCGCCAGGATTTCACGCGCTTCGTCGAACTTTCCAACAAGGGCGCCAAAGAGATGGGATTCGCCGATACAGGCGAGATGTGGCGATCAAAGTACGAGATGTCCCCGGCAGAGTTCACAAAGGAAGTCGATCGCCTGTGGGATCAGGTCCGGCCGCTTTATGTGTCGCTTCATGCCTTCGTCAGAATGAAGCTTCACGAGAAATACGGAGATGTCGTTCCAGCTGCCGGCCCGATCCCGGCGCATCTGCTCGGCGATATTTGGGCGCAGAACTGGGCGAACCTCTATCCAATTCTCCAGCCTCCCAATGCGGATACGGGATTCGATCTGACGAAGATCTTAAGGGACCGCAACATAATGCCCAAAGAAATGGTGAAAATGGGCGAGCGGTTTTACACCTCGCTCGGGTTCGCACCACTCCCTCAATCGTTTTGGGACCGGTCTCTCTTCGTTAAACCGCGTGACCGGGATGTCGTTTGCCATGCGAGTGCCTGGGATATCGACTATGTGAACGACCTGCGAATCAAAATGTGCATCGAGGCCCGCGCTGATGACTTCAGAACCGTCCACCATGAACTCGGCCACGATTTCTACTTTCGCGCGTACAACACCCAGCCTGCGATGTTTCGCGATGGAGCTAACGACGGTTTCCATGAGGCGATCGGCGACACGATCGCATTGTCGATCACGCCGGAGTATCTCGTAAAAATAGGACTGCTCGATAAGGCGCCAGTCTCGTCGCGTGATATTGGCCTCTTGCTGGCACAGGCGCTGGATAAAGTCGCATTTCTTCCTTTCGGCCTGCTCATCGATGAATGGCGATGGAAAGTATTCTCCGGCGAGATCGCACCTGCGGACTACAACAAGGCCTGGTGGGCTCTGCGGCTGAAGTATCAGGGCATCGCTCCTATATCGCCGCGAGGGGAAGAGTTCTTCGATCCGGGCGCCAAGTTTCACGTTCCTGCGAACACGCCCTATACTCGCTACTTTCTCGCGGACATTCTCGAATTTCAATTTCATCGTGCGCTTTCCAAATCCGCCGGATGCACGACTCCGCTTCATCGGTGTTCCATATATGAAAGCAAAGAAGCCGGCAGCCGGTTGAATGCCATGCTGTCTCTGGGGGATTCCCGCCCCTGGCCTGAGGCTCTCGAAGCGATGACCGGCTCCAAACAGATGGATGCTACCGCCATCATGGACTACTTTGCGCCTCTGAAAACGTGGCTTGACGAGCAGATCAAAGGCAAACCCGTCGACTGGTAAGGGTTGAAGCCGCCCACTTGCCGATAAATGTAGCTGAAAGAATTTCAGGCTAAGTTCAGCTTTCGGCCGCGTTCCCAGCCGCGTTAGCGGCGGCAGGTCCCTTTAGCCACCGGCGTAAGCCGGTGGAACATCAATCCATGAAGAACAGAGTGCCG
>JBGPBY010000025.1:0-25543 GCA_041481485.1 Terriglobia bacterium | reverse complement strand
CCAACGGGAGAGGGGGCCGCGCAGCGGCCGGTGAGGGGTACCGCAATTAACAATATTTACTTGTGGTACCCCTCACCCGGCCTTCGGCCACCCTCTCCCGTTGGGAGAGGGATTTCTTGATCGCCTGTGCTTTTCTAGGACCGCTGCTACCGCTGGCGGCGGAGGAATGCCGGAATATCGAGATCCGGCATCGTCGTGATTGCCGGCTTGGCCGGCGTGGCAGTCACAGTGCCCGCTGCTGCTGCCGCGGCCATGGAGGGAACCGGTTCATTTTTGGACATGAATCCGGTGGCGATGACGGTAATCTTCACTTCCTCGGCCATGCGCTCGTCGAGAACCGCTCCGAAAATGATGTTGGCTTCCGGATCCGCGGCCTCTTGAATAATGCTCGAGGCTTCGCTCACCTCATGCAACAGCAGATCGCGGCCGCCGGTAATATTGATCAAAACGCCGCGTGCGCCCTGAATCGTGCCGTCTTCCAACAGCCGGCTGGAAATGGCGCGCCTTGCCGCTTCGACCGCGCGGTTCTCGCCTGCCGCCGAACCTGTGCCCATCAGCGCCATACCCATCCCGGACATGATCGTTTTCACATCGGCAAAATCGAGGTTGATCAATCCCGGCACAATGATCAGATCCGAAATCCCCTGCACCGCCTGGAGCAGAATATCGTCGGCAATGTGGAACGCATCGAACAGACTGGTGCCGCGCTCGAGCGTCGCGAGAAGGCGTTCATTGGGAATGGTGATAACGGTATCGACGCACTCCTTAAGTTCTGCCAGTCCGCGGTCTGCCTGTTGCAAGCGCTTGCGGCCCTCGAATGCAAATGGCTTGGTCACGACCGCAACGGTCAGCGCATTCAGTTCCGCGGCGAGGCTGGCGACAATTGGAGCGGCGCCGGTCCCGGTTCCACCCCCAAGACCCGTGGTTACAAATACCATGTCCGCGCCTTGAAGCGCCTCGATAATCTTGTCGGTGTCTTCGAGCGCGGCTTGCCGTCCGATTTCCGGATTGGCTCCGGCGCCAAGCCCCTTGGTGAGTTTGGCGCCGATCTGAATTTTTACCGGAGCCTGCGATTGCATCAGGGCCTGCGCATCGGTATTGGCTACCAGAAAGTCCACACCGCCAAGGCCTGCGGTAATCATGCGATTGACGGCATTGGATCCGCCTCCGCCAACTCCCACAACTTTGATGCAGGCGCCGGTGCGCAATCCTTCGTCAAACAAGAACCGGATGGAAGGTGACTCCGCCGGCGAATTTGCCGTTAACGTTCCTCGTTTTTCAGCCATACAGCCCCCGTGAAATTCCGTATCAGTTAAAAAGTTTCAAGCGTGAAAAAAAGCGTTTGGACCACGAACCCATGCCTTCGTGGAAATCCTGCGTCTTTCGGCGCCGGTCTCCGTACAACACTAAACCCGTAAGGGTGGCAAATTCAGGTCCCTGCAAAGCAGAAATCTGAGAATTTTTTCCTTCCGCAAATCCCATCGAAATACCGATGCGTACCGGAAGGTCGAGCACCGATTCAGCCAGCTCCGTAAAACCCTTCAGCATGGCACCGCCGCCGGCAAACACGACTCCGGCCCCGGCCTGCCGTTCATAGCCGGCGCTTCGGATTTCATTGCGAACGAAGTGAATGATTTCTTCCGCCCGCGGCTGAAGAATGTCACTCAGCACGCTGTGCGCAATGGCGCGAGGCTGGCGCGCTCCCGTGCCCATGATTTCGAATACTACATCCTGATCCATGGACGGCGCGGTGGCGCTTCCCTGTTCGCGCTTCAATCGCTCGGCTTCAGGAATGGATGTTCGCAATCCGACGGCAATATCATTTGTGAAGTGTTCGCCACCGACCGGCACGACCACCGTGTGGCGAATCGCGCCGTGGTGGTAGATCGCAACGTTGGTTTTGCCTCCGCCGATATCCACCAGCACGACACCCAGTTCCTTTTCGTCATCGCTGATTATCGATTCGCCTGCCGCCATGGGCTCCAAAACGGTATCTCCCACCAAAAGACCGCTGCGGTTCACGGCAGTGACAATGTTTTGCGCCGCAGTGGTGGAACTGGTCACGATGTGGACATTCACTTCCAGGCGCGTGCCGACCATTCCCAACGGATCGGCAATTCCCGTTTGATCATCGACGGTGAATTCCTGGGGAAGAATGTGAATGATTTCGCGATCCGGAGTCAGCGGTATGGCCCGTGCATTTTCAATAACACGTCGGACGTCGTCACTGTTGATTTCGCGGGATCTGGCGGCGACGGGGACTGCGCCTTTGCTGTTGCAGCTGCGAATATGAGGACCGGAGAGTCCGACATACACCTGCTCGACTTCACAATTCGCCATGCTTTCGGCTTCATGGACGCTCTTTCGAATCGAATCGACTGCAGCCTCGAGATTGACTACAACTCCCTTCTTGAGCCCTTTCGATTCCGCAACGCCAAGCCCAATCGGGTCCAGACCGGAAGCTCCCGACACTGCAATCAGCGTGCTGACCTTCGTCGAGCCGATGTCGAGGCCTACAATGATTTTTTCTTTCCGTCCCATATCACCTTTCCATCGACTTCTTCGTTCTGCATGCTCACGATAACCTTGTTCCGAAAACGAAGATCCACGCGCACGGCATCCTTGTACTCGTTGGTGATTTTGTCTTTGAGCGCCAGATAATGACTCCAACGTTCCTTGAATTCTTCGATACCAAGATTGACGATCAAGGGGTCGTCATTGGTCACAACCGAAACTTCATTGCTATGATTGACAATTACTTCGGAAAACCTGCCGGGGCCAAGCTCTGCGAGAACCTTGTTGTACATCGCAATCTTCGGCAGATTATGTTCGGCATCGCCTTCGCGGAGACCATCCAGAATGGGCATTTTCAAATCCGTTGCGGAATCCGGTTCGAGGATTGCCGATTCGGCATCGAATTCGTAGAAGTGTCCGCCAATGCGCGCGTATCCGATGGGCTCGCGCTCGACCACCCGGATCTGGATTTGATCGGGCAGTATCCGTGAAACCGTGACATAGCGCACCCACTGTATTTCCTCCACCTTCGCGCGGATGTCCTCCATGTCGACAGCAAAGATGTTCGTATTGCTGTCGGTCCGAAGTTTGACGCGGGACATCACTTCGTCCTCGCTGACACGCCTCAGTCCGAACACCGAAATCTGCGTGACATTGAAACGCGGATCCGAGTGGGAATACCGGTACACGGCCCACACCACGATGGCGGCGCAAGTCAGCGTCGTGAGTACCAGCAGAACCTTGATGGCATTCAGAAGTTTTGCTTTCATGCGAGTTTGTCCGAAAGTTTTCGAGGAATTTTCTGGGCCAGCGCATCGGATAAACGGGTCACGCTGCCTGCGCCCATAACGATGACGGCATCGCCTTTCTGAATGTTCGCCGCGATATACGATTCGATCGTTTCGTTGTCCGGAGCGTAGATCACATTGCGATGCCCGAAACTGCGAATCTTTTCAACGAGGGCCGAAGTCGTCACACCCTCGATGGGTTTCTCGCCTGCAGGATAGATATCCAGAATCAGTGCCACATCGGCCTGATTGAACGCACGTGCAAAATCGTCAAACAAGTGCATGGTCCGGGTATAGCGATGCGGCTGGAACACCGCGAAAATCCGCCGGAAGTTGCCGGATTTGGCGGCGCTCAATGTGGCCTGAATTTCAGTTGGATGATGCGCGTAATCGTCGACAACCGTTATGCTGTCGCGGCGCTTGATCTGGAATCGGCGGTCCACACCCTGAAAATCCTGGAGTGCCGCAGCGGCGATGGCCGGATCGATCACCATATCCTGGGCTGCCGCAAAAGCCGCGGCCGCATTCAGGACATTGTGGATACCCGGAACCTGAAGACGAACCTTTTGCGTATTGCCATGAAATCGAACTGTGAAGGTGGAACCCAGCCCCTCCTGAACGCAGTCGATAATGGAAACATCCGCCTGCGCCGCCATCCCATAGGTCACAAACCGGCGCTTGATTTTCGGAATCAGGGACTGAACCGCGGGATCATCCAGGCAGAGCACCGCGGCGCCATAAAACGGAACCTTGTTGATGAACGAAAGAAACGCTGTCTGGATATCCTCGAGATCCTTGTAGTGATCGAGATGATCCGGTTCGATATTGGTCACCACGGCAATCGCCGGAGAAAACAGCAGGAATGAGCGATCGCTCTCATCGGCTTCGAGCACAATGTAATCGCCCTTGCCCAGGCGTGCGTTGCTGCCGATCGTATTCAGAATTCCTCCGACAACGATCGTCGGATCGAAACCGGCACGATCCAGAATCGAGGCAATCATCGATGTCGTTGTAGTCTTTCCGTGCGTGCCCGCAACCGCGATGCAATATTTCAATCGGGCCAGTTCCGCCAGCATCTCCGCCCGTGGGATTACCGGGATTTTCAGATGATTCGCCTCCGCGACTTCCGGATTGTCGGGAGACACAGCCGAAGACGTCACCACTACGTGCGCACCCTTCACGTTGGAGGCGGCATGTTCCAGAAAGATCGCCGCCCCGTGCGCGGCCAGTTTTTCGGTGATGGCTGTGGTCCGCAGATCGGAACCCGATACGCGGTAGCCCAGATTCAGCAGCACTTCAGCGATCCCGCTCATTCCGATTCCACCAATGCCCACGAAATGAACGTGCTTGAATTTCTTAAACACGCGCACCTCTCTTCTCGATGGCGCGTTCTGCCAGATCGACAATGCGTGCTTCGGCATCCAGCACGGCGATACGTTTTGCATTGCCTTCCATTACTGCGAGCTTGTTTAAGTCGCCGAGCATGGAACGAATGGTGGATGCCAGCCGCTCGCCGGACAATTCGGCATTGGGAATCATCACGGCAGCATTCTCCGCAACCATGGCCTGAGCGTTTCGAGTCTGGTGATCGTCTGCCGCAGTTGGCAGCGGAACCAGTACTGCAGCCCTGCCGGCAGCTTTGATCTCCGCGACGGTGGTGGCTCCCGCGCGCGAGATAATCAAATCCGCAGCGGCATATTGCGCATGGAAATCGTTAAAGAAAGCGCGTACATCCGCATTGAATCCGGCCGAAGCATAGGCCTGGCGGATCTCTTCCACCTGCTTTTCACCCGTCTGGTGAATGAACTTCACTGTGGACTTGTAATCACCAAGCGAAGCCAGGCTTTCCCGGACGGCGCGGTTGATCGCCTGCGCACCCTGGCTGCCGCCAAAGACCAGAACCGTAAAAGGCGGCTGGTGTAATTTTGAAGCAATGCTCTTGAATTGCGGTCGAATGGGATTGCCGGTTACCACCGCGCGTTCGCCAAATGCCGCCTGGGTTTTCGGATCGGTGATGGCGGCGAAGTCCACCCATCGCGCCACCACGCGGTTGGCGAGTCCGGGCACGGAGTTTTGCTCCATCACCATACGGGGATATCCCTTCAGGATTGCTGCAGTAACCATGGGAAACGATGCGTAGCCGCCTACGCCGATAACAACGTCAGGCTTGAAGTCCGTCAATATTTGTTTTGCGCTGAATATTCCTTTCACCATTCCGATCAGACTTCGAATCTTCGTTCCCAACCCCAGATTCTTGATTCCTCCGAGCGGAAGCACGCGTAAGGCAAACCCTTCCTGCGGCACCAGTCTCGACTCAATGCCGCGTTCCGCCCCCACAAACAGAATTTCCGCCCTCGGATTCCGCTTCTGCATCTCGCGTGCTACGGCGATCCCCGGAAACAGGTGTCCCCCGGTTCCACCGCCGGCGATGATGGCGCGCGACACCTTCATATCTGGTCCATTTGCGTGGATTGCTGAGAAATGTTTAAAAGAATTCCAACCGACGCCAGCATGATCACAAAGGAACTGCCCCCATAACTCAGAAACGGAAGCGGTATCCCCTTCGTCGGCATCAGCGATAGAACGACGCTCATATTGATGAAAGCCTGAATCGCGACCATCATCGTGATGCCGAGGGCGAGATAGAATCCGAAGGAATCCGGCGCTTTCACTGCGGTTCTCACGCCTCTCCAGAGAAAAACGGAGAACAGAATCAGAATGGCGATGGTTCCGATCAGGCCGAGTTCCTCGCCGATGACGGCGTAGATGAAGTCGGTGTGCGCTTCCGGCAGAAAGAACAGTTTTTGCTTTCCTTCCATGTAACCGAGCCCGAATATTCCACCCGAACCCACCGATATCAGCGATTGATTGATGTGATATCCGGCTCCAAGCGGGTCGGCGTCCGGGTGGAGAAATGCGGTAATGCGATTAAACCGCCATTTGTACTTGTCGCTGAAAATCAGGATGTACAGAATTGGAGTAGAGAGAACCGCCGAGACTGCAAACCATCGGACATCCAGCCCGGCAACAAACAACAGGACTGCCGCGGTCGTCAGCATGGCGACGACGGTGCCAAGATCCGGCTCCATCACGATCAACAGCGCCAGGAGTCCCGCCACAATCGCTATTGGTAACAGCGTGAACTGAATGTTGTTTATCTGTCCCTTTTGCTTTTCCAGAAAATACGCCAGAAAGAAAATGAGCGCGACTTTGGCCAGTTCCGACGGTTGAAAGGAAAAGCCGGGGAACTGTATCCAGCGGTGCGTGTTCGCCGCAGCGGCCAGAAAGTAAACCAGCACCAGCGCGACAATCGCTATGGAAAGAATCGAAAAAACCACCACAGGCTTCCGGTATTTTCGATAATCCACTTTCATGATGAGGAACATCATCGCAAGGCCAAGGGTTGCCGCCATCAGCTGCTTGAACGAAAAGTAGTTGGGATTGCCGTGAACTTCCTTCGCCATAACCGCGGAGGAACTGAACACCATCACGACTCCGAAAATCGCGAGTGCGAGCGTTACCAGGAACAACACCCAGTCGGGTCCTAATTTCTTTGGCATGCCAAAACGGCCTCCTTGAATACCGTCCCGCGATGTTCGTAGTTGCCAAACATGTCAAAACTGGCGCATGCGGGAGACAGCAAGACGGTGTCTCCCGGCTGGCCGATTTCCAGTCCGCGCCTGACGGCTTCGCCCAGCGATGAAACTCTGGATGAAGGAAATCGCTTTCCGATTGCAGCGGCAATCTTTTCGCTTGCAGCGCCAATCAGCAAAACGTGTTTTACGCGTTCGGCCATGGCATCGACGAGCGGCGCATAGGAAGCACCCTTATCCTTCCCGCCCAGAATGATGATGATGTTCGAAGGAAACGATTCGACGGCCTTGATGGCGGAATCCACATTGGTTGCCTTGGAGTCGTTGAAGAATTCGATACCTCGGACCGTTGCGACATACTCGATGCGATGCTCCACACCACGAAAATTCTGAATCGTGGATTTCATCGCATCGCGCGAAACTCCGTAGCGTCCGGCAACGACAATGGTGGCGAGCACATTGTCGATATTGTGGCGGCCGCGCAATGTCACATCTCCGACCTTCATCATGGGCTGGCCATCCAGATACAGATTCCCATCGGCACGGTATCCACCGTCGGTTACAACCTGGTGCTGGCTGAAGTAGCTTTGCCTGGAGTGAATCTCTCCGAGCGGCGGATAGACCTGAGGATCATCGAGGTTCATTACCGCAATGTCTGTCGGCAACTGATTTTCGAAAATCCGGAATTTCGATGCGCGGTACGCGTTGAAATCGGCATAGCGATCCAGATGATCGGGAGTGATGTTGAGCAGCACTGCAACATTGGGCCGGAAAGTCTGAATTCCGTCCAATTGAAAACTGCTGACTTCGACAACGTTGATGGTCTCCGGATTCGATGTTTCGACCAGTGTGCTCATCGCCGTTCCAATGTTTCCTCCCACCTGAATGGGTCTGCCGGTCGCGTTCAGAACTTCTCCAATCAGGGTTGTCGTTGTGGTTTTTCCGTTGGATCCCGTCACCGCCACGACATCTCCCTGAATCATTCGAAACGCCACCTCGATTTCACTGACAATCGGTATGCCCTTTTTCCGAGCCGGACCCAGCGGCGGAATATCCAGTGGGACTCCCGGACTCATGACAATTTCTTCCGCCTCGAGAAATCGAGCCTCCGTGTGGCCGCCGGTTTCGCAGGGGATCCCAAGTTCGTCGAGTTCCCTTCGCAGCGGCGGGTCGCCCGAATCCGTCACAAATACCGGAATGCCCCGATGGTGCAGAAGGCGCGCTGCCGCCACGCCGCTTCGCGCCATTCCCACAATCAGGACCATGAGTTCCGCATTACCTCAACTTCAGCGTTGCCAGACTGAACAACGCAAAGATCAACGCCACAATCCAGAAACGAATGATCACCTTCGATTCTTTCCAGCCGATCAATTCGAAATGATGATGGATCGGCGCCATTCGAAAAATCCGCTTACCGCGCAGTTTGAACGAGGCCACTTGAAGCATCACCGACATCGCCTCGATGACAAAGACTCCACCCACAAATATCAGCAGCAATTCCTGTTTAATGATGACGGCAACCGTTCCGATCGCTCCACCCAGTGCGAGCGAACCCACGTCACCCATGAAGATTTCGGCCGGATGGGCGTTGTACCAGAGAAAGCCCAGACTGGCGCCTACCATAGAGCCGCAGAAGATCGTGACTTCACCGACATTGGGCAGATTCTGAATGTCGAGGTATCCGGAAAATTCCTTGTGACCAGTGATGTAGGTCAGAGCCGTCAAAGCAGTCGCTGCAATCAAAGTGCAGCCAATCGCCAGACCGTCCAACCCGTCGGTGAGGTTGACGGCGTTCGAAGATCCCACGATGACGAGCGCAACAAACACCAGAAACGGCACCAGTCCAAAAATGAAAAATGGCGTCGATAGCAACCGGTCGACCAGCATGTCGGGAACGTAGGACTTGAAGAATGGCACCGTGAGTTTGGTCGAGTACTGGTGGTGACGCAAAAGATATAGCAGAAAAATTCCGACCAGCAGACTCACCGTGATCTGCATCGTCATTTTGCTTCGTCCCGTCAAGCCGAGATTCCTGCGATGCCGGATTTTCAGGTAATCGTCGGTGAATCCAATCAGACCAAAGGCCAGCGTCGAGAGCACCGCCAGCCAGACGAAGGGATTCCGCAAGTCTGCCCACAACAGCGTTGGGATCAGAATCGAGATGATGATGAGAACCCCGCCCATCGTTGGAGTCCCCGCCTTTGTTTGATGCGATTTTGGCCCTTCCTCGCGAATATGCTGGCCGATCTGGAATTCACGCAGCCGATTGATGAGCCACGGCCCCAGCGCCAGGCTGATCGTCAATGCGGTAAGGCTGGCGACAGCTGTCCGGAACGTGATGTACCCGAAGACGTTCAGAACCTTGAGCTGAGGCGTCGTCTTGTTGAAATGGAGGTAGAGAAATTCGTAGAGAAAGTAGTGAAGCATCTAAGGCTCCAGACTCGTAAATGCAGCGCGCAATGTATCCAGCGCCTGTTCCAATTTCACACCGCGTGATCCTTTAACCAGCACAATGTCGCCGGGTTTCACCGTACGGGCCAAAAACTCTCCAGCCTGAATCGCATCGGGCACAAACTTCAACCGGTCCGCCGGAATTCCGGCACTGCGGGCGCCTTCCAGAATCTCCTTCGCCATTCCTCGAACCCCGACAATCAGGCCAGCCCCCGCCCGCGCCGCTTCCTTGCCGCATGCCTGATGCAGAGCGGCGGATTCCGGCCCGAGTTCCAGCATTTCGCCGGCAACGATAATCTTGCGTGTATAGCCCTGCACGTTACCGATGAATCGAATCATCTCCGTCAACGCCTTGGGATTGGAATTGTAGGAATCGTCAACCGCCACGAATCCCTCCCGGAAACGAACGATCTGTCCCCTCATCTTTTCGGGCCTGAATTCTGCGACCGCTGCCTGAATCTCTTCCCATGGCACAGCGTGAGATGCGCCGACGCAGATTGCCGCCAGAGCATTGGTGATATTGTGAGAACCCGGCAACGGCAGAACAAACTTCACCTCGCGGCCCTGGTGATGGACTGTAAAGGAACTGCCTTCGATGCCCAGATCCTGATACTTCTGCACCTTGAATGCGGATGCGGTTTTCACACCGTAGGTCACGATCTTCCCGTCGAAATTGCGCGCCATCGCACTGACGCGAGCGTCGTCATTGTTCAGATAGGCAATGCGGGGAGCCACGAGGCCTCCGAGCAGTTCGGCTTTGGCTTCGGCGATTTCATCGACCGACTTGAAGAACTCCAGGTGCACCGGATTGACGTTGGTGACCAATCCCTCGTTGGGCTCCGCGATCGATGCCAGATTGCGGATTTCGCCCTTCGCCGACATTCCCATTTCGAGCACACCCATATCCTGGTAATGCTCCAGACGAAGCAAAGTCAGCGGCAGTCCGAATTCATTGTTGAAGTTCCCGATTGTGCGCAGGACTTTGAACTTTCTGGACAATACTGCAGCGATCATTTCCTTGGTCGTCGTCTTCCCGGCACTGCCGGTAACCCCGACAATTGGCTTGCCCCAGCGCCGCCGGACGTTCTTTGCCAGCACACGGAGCGCTTCGACCGGAGACGCCACGCGGATAATTCCGAATTCCGAGTTCGGCTCGAGTGCAGTCTGGAACTTCACGTCGATTACAATGCCGCAGGCTTTCTTGTCGACTGCCTGACGCAGGAAGTCATGACCGTCGAAGCGCGGTCCCTTGACGGCAAAGAAAAGGTCGCCTGCCTTCATGGTGCGGGAATCGATGGAATAGCCACGGGCAAGTACGGCTGCAGGACCGGTAAGCGCGCCTTCCACAGCGGCAGTGACTTCATCCAGCAGCAAGTTCATTCAAAAGCTCCCGAACCACAACGCGATCGTCGAAATCAAATGACTGGTTTCCAATGACCTGGTAGGTTTCATGTCCCTTGCCGGCAACAACGACGGTGTCACCCGCTTTGGCGGATGTCAGTGCAAGGCGGATCGCTTCGCGCCGGTCTGGCACGGCGCGATAATTCGCGTGGGGAACCTGCGCCATGCCCGCCTCGACTTCCCGAAGTATGGCGACCGGGTCCTCCCCACGGGGATTATCCGATGTCGCAATTGCGAAATCGCTGAGCAGCGCGGCCGCTTTCCCCATGAGCGGCCTTTTCGTGCGGTCCCGTTCTCCGGCACAACCGAATACAGCGATCAGCCGGCCCGGAGTAATTTCGCGCGCTCCGGTAAGAACTTTTTCCAGCGCGTCGTCGGTGTGCGCGTAGTCCACGATGATTCGAAACGGACGGTCTGTCGGAACTCTTTGGAACCTCCCGGGCACGGCCTTGAGTTGTTCAATTCCGCTGCGGATGGAATCCAACGATAGTCCCAGCCCCAGGCCAATCCCGATGGAGGCTGCGATGTTGTACAGGTTCGGTTTTCCCATGAGGTCCGAGTGGAGATCCAGCGAGCCAGCGGGAGTCGCAAACGCCGCTTCGATTCCATTCCAGCTCAGATTGAAACTTTTGGGGAAGATCGCACTGGATGAGGTCAATCCATAAGAAACAACATGGGAAGGAGCTATGGCATTCAGCTCGTCAAACTGCGGATCGTCGGAATTCAATACCAGCACTCGTGGAACTTCACCGTCCAGGCCGGTGAAGAGCCGCTTCTTGGCCAGAAAATACGAGCGCATATCCTTGTGATAGTCGAGATGATCTCTGGTCAGATTGGTGAACGCCGCCACTTCGAAACGCAGTTCCTCGACTCTCCTTAAATCGATGGCATGGGAGGAAACCTCCATCACGGCATATTTCCATCCGCCATCAAGGACTTTCCGAAATAGCAATTCAAGATCCGAAGCCTCCGGAGTTGTGCGGTCCGCCGTATGTTCAAAGCCAGGGCCGCGATACTCAATCGTTCCAAAAACAGCACAAGGAAATCCCGCAGCTTTCAGCACGGATTCGACCAAATACGCCGTGGTTGTTTTCCCGTTTGTACCGGTGATTCCAACCGCATGAAGCTGAGCGGTTGGATTACCAAAGAAATTGGCTGCCAGTTTTGCCAGCGCTCCACGATCGTCCGCGACCTGAATCCAGGACGTTTTCCATCCAGTTGGTTGATGCGACGCGGAAACAACTGCGGTGGCGCCGTTGGCAACCGCCTGTCCGGCGAACCGGTTGCCGTCAGCACGAAATCCCTGAATGGCGACGAAGACGAAGTCCTTGCCAACCTTGCGCGAATCGTAAGCTATACCGAGAACCGGCTGGTCCAGATTGCCGCCGGTTTGAACAACCTGGCAACCCATCAACAGGTCCCTTAACCGCATCATCTTTATACCGTCTTACTTCGAGGACAGTAGCAGTTCGACTTCCGTTCCCAGCGGAACTTTGAAGCCTGCCGGAGGGTATTGCTGCGTGATCCGTCCATGCCCATTGGCATTGACGGTGAGTCCAAGCTGACGGACTTCGTTGTGGACCTGGCTCAGGGATTTACCGTGGAAGTCCGGCACTGTAATGTCTCCCGATTTAAAGGAAGACGAAGCCGGCTCTCCCGAAAATTTGGCTCCGACGATTTTCATCTCTTCAAGCGCCGGTTTCGGCAGAATCAGCGCAGGTTTCTCGGATTTGGCTGGAGTGGCGATGTAGCGCGGCGGCGCGTAACCCTCAACATCGGGAGCGATTCCTTTGTAGTGCAATACCTGGTCCGCGATTCTTTTGAAGATCGGCGCTGCGATTTCACCACCGTGATGGGCGCCCACCGGCTCGTCCACCACAACCACCATGGAAATCACAGGATTGGAAGCCGGTGCAAACCCGGCAAAAGACGCCACCATTTTTGCGGATGCGTAACCGCCGCCCTTTGCGTCCGCCTTTTGAGCGGTACCGGTCTTACCGGCGGCTCGATAACCGTCGAGTTTGGCGCTCTTCGCAGTGCCATCGGTAACGACTTTTTCCAGCATCGCCTTCATTTCCCGGGCGCTCCTTTCGGACATTACTCTAATTCCGTTCGGCTCAGTGCGCGATACGACGCCTTCCACCGGATCCTGAATTTCTTTGACGACGTAGGGGCGATAAAGCGTGCCTCCGTTGGCAACCATGGAAATCAAACTCGCAATCTGCAGCGGAGTCACCGATATTTCCTGCCCCATCGAAATGTAACCAATCGACGATTTCCGCCATAAGTTCAGCGACCGGACCTGCCCCCGCTCCTCTCCGGGAAGGTCGATCCCCGTCGGCTTCCCGAATCCGAACAGCTTGATGTACTTCGCCATCAGTTCTTCCTTCAGGAGGAGCCCCACTTTGATGGCGCCCACATCCGACGAGTTCTGAAGGATTTCAGCGACAGTCAGAACGCCAAACGGCTTGTGATCGTGGATCAACTGACCGGCAACGGTGATGGAACCCATTTGACAATCGATGCGGTCGTCCGGCGTGACCAACCCTTCTTCAAGACCCGCACCGAGCGTGAGAATCTTGAAAGTCGAACCCGGTTCATACGTGTGAGAAATCACACCATTCTGACGGGATTCCGGATCCGAAAGTTTGTAGCTGTTCGGATTGAACGACGGGTAACTCGCCATTCCAAGCACTTCGCCGTTCCGCGGATCGATAACGACAACATAGATCGCCTTTGCGCGTGTACGCTCGGCCGCTTCGCGAATTACCTGTTCGACAAAGTGCTGGATATTCTTGTCAATGGTGGTGACAAGACTGACTCCAGGCTGTGCGGGCTGGGCGATCTGATTGAAGCTTTTCCCGTGGTTATCGGTAAAATACACGACTTTGCCGGATTTTCCCTTGATGATGTCGTTGTACTTGTTCTCGATTCCGCCAAGTCCCTGCTCATCCAGACCGACGTAACCCAAAACCTGAGCCGCAAGCTCTCCATTGGGATAAAACCGCTGGGATTCGTCCTCAAAGTGGATTCCGGATAGATTCACACGTTCAATAGCCAACGCTTCATCGGAAGTGATTTTTCTCTTGATGTAAACGAACCGGCGATCCGTATTCAGCTTCCCGGCAATCTCGGAACGCGGCAAGCCCGTGATCGACGCCAGAGTTTTGGCGGTGGCATCGATATCCAGGACTTGAGACGGAACGGCAAATACCGACTTGACGGTGATGCTTGCGGCCAGTTCGCTCCCCGTCCGGTCATAGATCAGACCGCGCGGCGCCGAGATATCGAGTGCCTGCTGTTGCTGTTTCCTGGCCCGCTCACGAAATTCGGCGGCTTTGTGAACCTGAAGAAAATAGAGGCGGGCGCCAATGGCCGTTCCCCATAGCCCCATAACGGCAATCAGCACATATACCCGCCTCGAAAGGAACTGTTCCCGTTTCATGTGTCACTTCTGAGCCGATAGTTGAGGTTGGGAGATCTCCTTCGCATCCAGATTGACAGCCACAAACTGGCCCGGCCCTGATTCCACCATTCCCATTTCCCGGGCCATGGATTCAATGCGTGACGGACGCTGAAGCTGTTGGCGTTGCAGACGCAGAACATTGCGCATTTGAATCAGCTGGTCCTGCTTCTTCTGGGCGTTTTCCATTTTGTATCCGTACTGAATGTACCGGTAATGCTGCCAGCCATAGAACAGAAGCCCCGCCACAAACAGCGCTCCCAACGCTACCACCACCAGGTGCTCCCACTGGCGCTTGGTATCCGCCTCGCGCACCAAAGTGAGGTTGTTGATGTTCTTCTGAAATCGGACTTCTATTGGACGCATCAGTTTTTCTCCCATGCGCGCAAACGGGCACTGCGCGCGCGTGGATTGCGTTTTACTTCGTCATCACCTGCCTTGATGACTTTCCGGGTAAGAGCCGTGCCGGGCACGGTAGCTGCTCGAAACTTGTTTTTGACAATACGGTCTTCGAGTGAATGGAAGGCCACAACAACCAGCCGCCCTCCCGGGCCGAGCAGTTTCATGGATGAGTCCAGAAAAGTCCCCAGACTCCCAAGTTCGTCATTGACGAAAATACGCAACGCCTGAAATGTTCGCGTCGCCGGATGGATGCGGCCACGAGGACCACCCATCACACGCTCGACCGCGCGAGTCAGGTCCGTTGTCCGCGCCAGAGGACGCGAGCGGACAATCGAAGCGGCAATCTGCCGCGAACGCCGTTCTTCGCCGAACTCGTAAAGAATGTTCGCAATTTCCTTCTCGCCGTATGTATTCACGACGTCCGAGGCAGTCAACGGCTGCTCGCGATCCATTCTCATGTCGAGCGGACCTTCACGCATGAATGAGAATCCTCGAGAAGGATCGTCCAGCATCATGGACGAAACACCGATGTCGGCGAGAATGCCGTCGGGAGCTGAAAATCCGTGATTCACTGCAATCGCCTCGATGTCGCGGAAGTTCGCTTTGACAAACTCGATTCGCGATCCAAATAATTGCAAGCCGATACGTCCCTGAGCGATCGCCGTTTCGTCCTGATCCAAAGCCAGGACGCGTCCGCCCGGCGCCGTGCGCTCCAGCAAGGCCCGGGTGTGTCCACCGGCTCCAAATGTCGCGTCGATAAAGCGTCCTTCCGGACGAGGCCTGAGCCACGTCATCACCTCTTCCAGCAGAACGGGTATGTGCGTGATCATGCATATCAGATTCCCAGTTGCCCAAGCGTTTCGTTATCGGCATCGGTGAATTCCTTCTCCTTAAGCGAATTGACGAAGAGTTCGTGATTCCACACTTCGAGATTCGTCAGGTAACCAAGGACAGCGACCTCTCCCGCCATTTGTGCTTTTTCCCGTAATAGAGTAGGAATTAGAATTCGTCCTGATTTATCCATTGAGGCTAACTGGCCGTAATAGTTCGTACGATCCAGGAATTTCTTTTTCGTGGGATTTAAGGAAGGTAAGTTTGCGAGTTTTTGTTCGATCTCATGCCAGACAGGAAGGGGATAAACCAGGACGGAATCACCAGTAAGACTCGTAATGTAAAAATCGCTGCCCCAGGTAACTTCAATCTCGGTGCGGAAAACCGCCGGGATCTTGAGTCTTCCCTTGTCGTCAATTGTCGCGGGAGCGTTACCACGCAGCATTGTTAGTCCCTAAAAGTCCAATTCTAGTCACTTTTTCCCACTTTGGGCCACCCAAAGATATCGATGGGCCCCAGGAGTGTCAACAATAAATTTCGCGGGAGCCTAAATATCTGAATAGTTTATGTGCTAAGGTTTGAATCAGGCATGAGGGCTGGCATCGTTGGCCTGCAATCCGTAGGCAAAACCACCATTTTTAACGTCCTTTCCCGGGGAAAAGCGGCGGCAGTGGCCGCAGGTGGCCGGCGTCAGGAAGCTAATGTCGGAGTGATCAAGGTTCCGGACACCCGATTGGACTTTTTGTCTTCGATTTTCCACCCCGAAAAGACAACTTACGCCACGGTAGAGTTCGTCGATGTCCCGGCTCTGACGCGGGGGCGAGGCCAGGACATAGCGCTGGCGCCGCTGCGGTCGGTCGATCTGTTGATTCATGTGGTGCGTGTATTTGAAGATGCGTCGGTTCCGCACCCGGCTGGATCCGTCGATCCGGAACGCGACAAGCGGGATCTCGACTTTGAATTGATTCTTGCCGACATTGCTTCTATCGAGAAGCGCATGGAACGTTTGGAAAAAGATCTGAAGAAACAGAAATCGCCCGCCCTTTTAAAAGAGCAGGCGTTGTTGGACCGTGCGAAACCATGGCTTGAATCGGAAAAACCGCTTCGCGATTTGGCAATGGATGAGGACGAGAAGCGGTTGGTGAAGGGATTTGCGTTCCTTTCGGAGAAGCCGATGGTTTACGTCGACAACATCGGTGAAGATCAACTGGAGCGGCTAAAAGCGGCGCCTGCCGCAAGCGGAGTTCGCGGGAAAACGGAGAGCACGATCATCTGTGGAAAACTGGAAGCCGAAATGGCGGAGCTTCCTCCAGATGAATTGAAGACCTTTCTTGCCGATTACGGATTGAGCGAATCCGGCGCCGAACGGCTGATCCGGACGACTTATCATCTTCTGGGACTCATTTCATTCTTCACCGTTGGCGAAGAGGAGTGCCGTGCCTGGACGATCACGCAGGGAACCAACGCGCAGCACGCTGCAGGAGCGATCCATACCGATCTGCAGGATCACTTCATCCGCGCCGAAGTCTGTCATTATGACGATTTCGTGAAGTATAAAAGTCATCACGCTTTGCGGGAAAAAGGGTTGCTGCGGCTCGAAGGGAAGGACTACATCGTACTCGACGGAGACATCATGGAGATTCGTCACAGCGGGTGACTATGCGAATGATCCAGGGATTCCGCGGCTGTAGGCGCGGTTACAGTAGGTGTGAATTAATTCAAATTGACCGATTGAAGGGGCGGTCATAGAAGGTGTGAAGAAATAATCAATATTCAATATTCAATTCTCAATTTTCATCGGCGGTGGCGCTTCGCGCAATCATTTCTTAAAGATGCCGCGCGATAGCGCATCCACAATTGAGAATTGAATATTGATTATTGATTATTTCTTCCCACCTTCTATAAACCGCCCCGACAGTCCCGCTCCTGCAGCTCATGACCTCATATATTTACATCGAGTCGATTCTCTTCGCCCTCGCTGCGGCTGCAGCCAATATTCTCGGCAGCAGCATCGTCACCAGTCAAAAGTGGGCGACCAAGTCCCTGCGGTATTTCATTGCGGTGGGTTCGGGGTTCATGATGGGCGCCATCTTTCTGGAAATGATTCCGGAAACTCTGGCGTTGAACTCCGTCACGACGCCGGCCTGGCCGACTCTGGTTCTGATCGGTTATCTGATCGTGCATTTCTTCGAACATACCTTTACCGCGCACATGCATTTCGGCGAAGAAACGCACCACGATGAAATGAGTCCGGCGGTTGGATTTTCCGCGCTCGTCGGAATGCTGGTACACACATTCTTCGATGGCGTAATGATTGGTGCGGGATTCCTGATTAACCAGCAGGTGGGCATCGTGCTCTTCCTGGCGGTATTCCTCCACAAGATCGTCGACGGATTCACAATCGCTTCGATTGTCATCACCTCCGGGTATTCTGCCTCGCGCGCGATGGGAGCCAGCGTCCTGCTGGCGATCGCGACGCTGATTGGAGTGGTGGCGGTGCATGCCGTGGGAAGCGCGAACTACGCACTGCCGATTACGGCAGGTTGTTCCCTGTATGTTGCGGCAACCGACCTGATGCCGGAAGTGAACCGGGAAATGGGCGTCAGGATGGCGTTTCTTGTCTTTGCCGGTATGGGATTGTTCCTGCTGGTGAGCCGGGTCGCCCACGGTTGAGCCCGGAGCGACCCTAAACGTCTATCTCGGTGATACTAAGATTCCTCTTCGTCCGATTTGGACATTCCGGCAGATACCGGACGGCTGTTGGATAATTCCCGTTCGGTCTGCTCCTGGCAGGTAATACACATTGTTGCCCAGGGTACGGCCGCTAGCCGCTTCTCGTTGATCTCTTCTCCGCACCGAATACATTCCCCAAATTCTCCGCGATCCATCCGCTTCAAGGCTTCCTGAATGGACTTCAAGCGCTGAAAATCACTTTCATGAAGGTTATAGAGCAACTCCTTGTTATGGCTGATCGTTGCAAGATCCCCTTCATCTTCGGTGTTCTCCAGCGTGATCTCTTCTTCAGCAAGGCGATTCCGATTGATGGAACGAACGAGCTTTTGATTCTCTTCAGTAAGCCGCTGTCGAAATTTCTGCAGTTTTTTTTCGTCCATAGTGAAACCTCACGTCTCTTTGACGACTGGCGCCGAAAATGTCTAGCACGAGTCTCTCCAAAGTTTGATTCTCGATCTACAGGGCGCGAGATTATAACATCCTGTCAAAAATATTTGCTGCTGTATCATCTTGCAGGAGGAATATCACTAATGGATGAACCAGTCACCATCAACTGCGCGCCAAACGGGCCGCTGAGAATCAGCGGGAATTTCGTGATCAAAGACGCGCAGGGCAGGGATTTCGGCCTGGCGGGCAGGACGACAATCTCGCTGTGCCGCTGCGGCCAGTCCCAGAACAAGCCGTTTTGTGACGGCAGCCACGCCAGAACCGGGTTTCAGTCGGTGGTTGAGGCCCGCGAACTCCCGCCGCCTGCGCCAAAGCCATAAACGATTCCAAATGTGGAATGGAGATTTCAAAATCGAGAAAACAATTTTATTTTGAAATTTCCATTCTTCTAGGAATGCACGGCATGCTCTCCCACCATGCAGCGCCGCTCGGTGATATGGAATTCAAACTCCTCGCGAAACTTGTTGATCATCGCTTCCACCGGCATCGCGCAGGCATCGCTTAATACACAAATCGTCACGCCTTTCATGTTCGAACACATATCCAGGATCATCTTGAGGTCCGACATCTTTCCCTGCCCATGTTCGATGCGATGCAGTACCTGCTCCATCCACCACGTGCCTTCGCGGCACTGCGTGCACTGTCCACAGGTTTCCTCCGCGTAAAACCGCGCAGTCCTCCACGCCAGTTTGACGATGCACGCGGTCTCATCGATGACCATGCAGCCGGCTGAACCCAGCAGCGTCCCCTTTGCTGCAAGGGAATCGAAGTCCATGCGGACATCGATCTCGTTTGCCGTGAGAATCGGCACGGACGAGCCTCCCGGGATCACACCTTTCAACTGATGGCCGGTGCGAACTCCACCGCACACGTCGTTGATCAGTTCGGGAAGTGGAATACCAAGTTCCCGTTCCACGACAGCGGGTTTGTTCACATGCCCGCTCACGCAGTACAGCTTCGGTCCGGAATTCTTTTCGTTCGAACCGATACTCTTAAACCATTCCACGCCGCGATTGAAAATGTGTGGGAGATTCGCAAGGGTCTCCACGTTATTCACAACCGTCGGACACGCATACAATCCCTGAACGGCCGGGAACGGCGGTTTCTGCCGCGGATGACCCCGCTTTCCTTCCAGCGATTCCAGCAATCCGGTTTCTTCACCACAGATATATGCCCCGGCGCCGGAATGTAAAACGATTTCGAGATCAAAGTTGGAACCGAAGATTTTCGAACCCAGATAACCCTTTGCCCGAGCTTCGGCAAGTGCCTTTTCAACAACGCGGTAACCCAGGGTGAATTCGCCTCGGATGTATATAAACGCCAGGTGGCACTCCACGGCATAGGCGGCAATGATGATTCCCTCAATCAACTGATGCGGATCCCGCTCCAGGATGACGCGGTCTTTGCAGGTTCCGGGCTCGCTTTCGTCCGCGTTACAGCACAGGTAGATGGGCTTCCCGGTCGTTTTCGGGACGAAACTCCATTTCAAACCGGTCGGAAACCCCGCGCCGCCGCGGCCGCGCAACCCGGTAGCCTTGGTGGTTTCGACAACTTCGGCCGGCGTGAGTTCCCGTAAAACTCGTCTCGCAGCCTGATAGCCCCCGAGTTCCATATAGTGGTCGATCTCTTTGGTTCGCGGATCAAGGACGTTCTTGAAGAGGACGAGTTCGTAAGACATAAGCGCAATATTTTAGCATTGTCATCGTGGTGAGCCCCATCCTTGGATTCAAAAAGCCAATTGCGAGAGGCGCTACTCCGTTTACGGACAGCGGACTGTAGGCGCGGTCTATGACCGCGCACGATATGTCACACATGGATTGCGCGCGGTCATAGACCGCGCCTACAGTCTGCTGTCCGTCAATGGTGGGCAGGGCGGCAGTTTCCTACAACACCGCTTTACAGGGGGAGACGCCGGATTCAGCCGACGTTACGTTTTCGAGCAGAAAGCGGAACGACGGCAGCAGCCCATTGCGGAGTCTTGCCAGTTCATTCACGCGTTTTCTGCGGTCGGGGCGATTCATCAATTCCTTTTGAGACAGAATCTTGAATCCGCCGTGATTTTTGCGGCAAACGACCTGGAGTTCGCCACTCTCAAAATCGAGATGAATCCAGTCGCCGGTGCGTATTGCCGCAATGGGGCCGTCGTCAATTGCTTCCGGTACCACATGAACGATGGCAATACCTTCGTGGGATAACGAAACACGTCCATCGGTAACGACGATCTCATTCGAAAACTCGAGTTCGGGCATCCCGGCCGCATGGGGACCCGCACCTGCAACGACAACGATCGTACGGAGGAGTTTTTGTTCAACGAGGTAATCCCAAAGATGCCCCTTACTCCAGTTCGCCATGTCTCTCGCGGTTTCAGCGAACTCCAAAGAATACCAATTCAGTTTCCACGTGTCATACAGGTCCTGGCGGCTGATCTTTCGCTTGAGCCGATCATTGATTCCACCGTGGACTTTCAAATCTCCCTGCAGTTCGCGAATACCGAGATAGGTCACGGCAAGATAAACCTTGCGGTCGAACGAACGCAGATTTTGCACGCCATTGTGCGTAGCCTTGCCAATCCGCACAATCCCTTCCCTGCAGACGTTGCCGTGAACCGAAGACAAACCACACGATTTGGAAATCGGGGTCATCGTGGAATGCAGAAATCTGCCGTTGGCAGAGCGCGCTTCCACGATGCGATGGGCCCATGTACCATCGAGAGTAATGGCCCGATCCTCGATAAGACGCTTTTCTGAAAGTGTTCGCATCATGGTGTCGATTCCGGAATTCCCACCGCTATCCGTCTCGGCTGCAAGCGCGTACGCGGACTCCTCCGGCGTGCTGTCGAGTGAAAGGATTTGTGGAACCGAGCGCCCGCGTTTCAAAACGTCTGCGGAATCCAGCTTTCTTCCAATGGCATCGGCCAGATAAGACAAGTGAAGAATCCACGATGGGCTGCCTGCCGCGGCGCTCCACACGACTGCGGCATTTGCCAGGTTGGCACGAATGAGATTCGAAACGCTGACCTTTCGTTCCCGTTTCCGGATCGCTGCAATCAGGCGCTGGATGGACTCCTGGAGATGCGGATCTGAAACGGGTCTGTTCGTAATATCGCAATTTTTCGGAACAAGCCCCAGTGCAGCGACAATAAGACGGTGAACAATGGTTGCTTTTGATGCGGCACAGCTCGCACCCGAGTTGCTCGTGCTCCTCGCCGCAGTGTGTTCGAGATCGTTCTTCTCGCTCTCCTGGAGAACCCGGTCCTCGTAACATCGATCCAAAATGAATTTGATGCTGGCATAGACATCCGGACCGAGCGGGCGGTGGAGCAGATCGTTCAATTCGGACGTCTCGAGCTCCGGCATGCGATTAAGAAGCGAACTGAATGACATTCGGTCCTCTTCCGTCATTCGTGCCTCCCTGCCGATCCATGACGGCAGGACCATGGCAAACACGGGCCGGCGAAAATGCCGCTGGCGCGAATAGTCCGTTTCCACAAGTCCGCGCAGGTTGCCGACAAGCATTTTGTCGCACGCACCGATCACTATTGCCGCGTCGTACCCATGCGATTCCATTTGAGCACCAAGCGATGCGGCGCACAGGTTTCGGGAAAGAAGACCGTAATTGGCAGCTTCTGTCCCCTGAGAAAGCTCCTCGCTGGGTATGCTTTGGACAACTTCAAACGGCAGTGCCTCACTCGACCAGATGCCGCGAATCACGCGGCGAATGGTATCCCTCATCCCGGCATTCGGTGGATGATCCTCGCCGCCGTGAACCACAGCCACGCGAGGCATGCCGTTCATGAAGCAGTCGAGAATCTGTTCCCTCCGGGGCGGAACTCCGGAGTTCCGAAGAGCTTCTTCAACGAGCGGAACAATCACCGTGACGGGCTGCGCCCGGCTGATCCAGGGATCTTTGAACTTGCTCGCGTGCATTTTCATTCGATTGTCCGGAGATTTGTCGAGTGCGGGAGTTATACAACTAAGCAGAGGCGCAGTTCAATGAGAGATCCGCTTCCATAGACGGCGAGCTGTCAGCTGAATTTTCTTGTATTCCATTGGAGAAAGCTGGAGCTTTGATTCCTGCATCCGTTTTTCCCATTCCGCCAGCGCTTTTCTTCCCTGAATTGAAGCGCCCTGAGCCTTCAATTCGTAATACAGTGCGGAATAATTGCCGCAAAGTTCACGGATGTAGTCAAAGGATTGCCGATGAATTTTGCACGGTCCCCGCTCCCGAATAGCACGTTGATGGACCGGAGTGGCATACCCCTTGTGATCCGCAAATCCGTAGCCCGGGTAAATGGAATCCAATTCGGTCATCAAATTGTCTCGATAGACTTTGGCAACAATTGAAGCGGAAGCGATTGAAAAATTGATTCCATCGCCTTTATCGAAACTGTTTTGCGGCAGGGCAATGTTTGGAATCGACCGGCTGTCGACCAGCACATGCTGAGGCGGTTCCGGCAATGCCAGGATCGCCAGCTGCATCGCGCGAAGCCCGGCGTGATAAATATTGATCCGATCGATTTCCTCAATATCGACGAACCCGATGCCAACACCTGACGCTTTGGCTCGAATTTCCTTGTCGAGCCTCTGGCGAGTCTCTGCATCAAGTAGTTTCGAATCGTTGATTTCGGCAATATCGATTCCCGGAGAGAACACGACTGCTGCCGCAACTACAGGTCCTGCCAGCGGCCCGATTCCGACTTCATCGACTCCGGCGATGCGAGTGATTCCCGCCTTCCAGAGAACACGTTCAAAATGCAGCATCGCGTCCAGCCGGCGATTCTCCTCGCACTGTTCCTTCCAGCGCCGCAACAGGGATTGATACAATTTCGCGGCACCCGATCGAGGATCGCGCTGCAAGCGGCGCAGCAGTTGCGGGGAAACCACAGCGTTCGGTCTTGAATAGTGTTCCTGGATCTCTTTTAATGACGCCGGACCGTTGTTGCGTGGCATGTTCGAATATGAAACCTGTAAAGCTATTCGTGATCCTGGGTGTCAGTAAAGACTCCGGAAAAGATTTTGCTTCCGAAGATGTGGAAAAACTTCTCGAATCAAACTTCGGCCCCGTCGATCACCGCATCAGTTTAAGCCCAAATGATCGGATGTTTCTATCCTTCGATCGACTGGTCGATCTGGGGGAATTCCCCGGATGCAGCAGCAGACTTGCAAAAATTGCAGCCGGCAGCCGCGCAGGTTTTTTGCAGAATCATCGCGTTGTCTTGGCGGCTGAGGAGTTGGCGCAATTCAAGAACGGGCAAGTGGAATTGCCGCCTAACCCGGATCCGGAATTCACCAGTCAAACCGCACTGAATTTCTTTTCTGAAGTTCGAACCAAATTTCGGCAGCAGCTTCGCGCGATGTGCCTGTTGCGCACCCAACGTTAGAAAATCGGTCCATGCAAAATCAATCGCAGAGGGTAAATACCGTCACCGGATCCCGCATGCCCCGAATTTCCACCTGTCGCTGGGAATGAAACTGCAGGCACGGATCCCCGCCCGCTGCATCGCGAATTGCTTTCGACACCACAACGGAAGTCGCCTTTGCCTGACCGCAAAGCCGCGCGGCAAGATTCACCGAAGTGCCGATCGCCGTGTAATCCAGCCGATCTGACGAACCGATATTTCCGATGACTGCACGCCCCATATGAATCCCTATTCCCGACCGCCACAATTGCCGCGAATCTTCGGGTATGACGAGGTGAGAACTTCTGATTATCTCTCGCGCGCAGCGGCAGCTCTGAACCGCCATGTCGGCGCCTTCAAAAATGGCCATGACTCCATCGCCTCCGAACTTGTCGACGTAACCGCCGAATTCATGAACCAGCTGAACCTGATGACCAAGCAGCTTGCTCACCAGTTCAAACAACTGTACCGGTTCCATTTCTTCGGAAAGCGAAGTAAAACCTCTCAGGTCGGTAAAGAGAATGGCGATTTCCCTCTCTTCGGGAGGAGGAAGCACACCGGTCCGTGACGCGGCAGACACGACTTCCAGGATGCGGCGCGAAAGGTAGCTGATCATCGTGCGCCGCGAGCGTTCAAGTTGCTCGAGATGATCCTTGCGCTCGATATGTTCCTGCAGGCGAAGTCTCAGATTGTCGGCATGCGCCGCATCGCTGATGATAACGTCATCGCAACCAGACGCAAATGCGGCAACGGTATGGTCATGGACGCCGGAATTTGTAAAAAGGAGAACAGGCTTGAATTTGTACAATTCCATCTGCCGGAGCTTCCGGCAAACCTCAAATCCACCGGCACCGGAAATGTGGATATCGAGCAGGAAGGAATCCACCGGATGATTGCGAGCCAGATCCAGTGCGTGCTCGCAGGAATCCGCTTCCAGTATCTGGTAGCCATCGCGGCAAAGAATTTCGACCACGCTCTTTCTTCGCTTCGGATCGTTATCCGCAATCAGTACGCAGCGATTTTTCGCGTTCGCTTCTCGAGTTGAATTCATATTTAGTTTGGAATCGTTTTCAGCAACCGGAGGCCATGTTAACACCGAGGAAAGCCGCATACGCAACCGCCAATTCCTGTTACGATGGGTCGCGATGATGTCAATTGCGAAATCCAATTTAAGAAGAAAGCCGGCGGCCATCGCGCTCACCGTTCTGCTGGCCTTCGGATGCGTCCGAGGATCGGATTCGAAATCCGGATCTCCGGATGAAACGCAGAATCTGATCATCTACACAGGCCGCGACAAGGATGAAGTCGCACAGGTCGTGGACCTGTTCGTTCAGAAAAATCCTAAGTACAAGGGCAAAGTCGACACGCTGACTTTGGGCGCTCAGACTGCACTCGAGCGGTTGAAAGCCGAGAAAGCGAATCCACAGGCAGGATTTCTCTGGGGCGGAACGCAGCAGGGACTCGATCAGGCCGCGAACGACGATCTGTTGGCTCCATCGAACCCGGTGCATGCCGGGCTGAT
>JBGPBY010000024.1:0-25665 GCA_041481485.1 Terriglobia bacterium | reverse complement strand
TTCGGCCACCCTCTCCCGTTGGGAGAGGGATTTCTTGACAGATCGCTCCTAAATGATGAATATCATCGCGCCAAGGAAGAGAACTGCTTCGGTGCAGGTTCGGATGACGCCGTATACGGGACGCTCAACAACTCCTCAATATCTTTTGCCAGTTGTTCGATCTTGCCCACGGGAGCTCCCACAATAGTTTTGTAAATTTTTCCGTCTTTACCAACCAGGAACGTTGTCGGCAATCCACGGGCGTTTCCAAACGCTTCGGTTACCTCATCGGTGCCCATCACGACCGGGTAACGGATTCCAAGCTCTCCGGCGGACTTTCTTACATCGTCCAGATCTCCGGATTCCACGGCATATCCGATCATTTGAAAATCCTTGCCAGCCATGGATTCGACAAGCTTGTTGTACTTGGGTATTTCCGATTTGCAGGGTTCGCACCAGGAAGCCCAGAAGTCCACAACGACGACTTTGCCACGCAGTTCACTCGACTTAAGACTGCCGCCATTGACGTTCACCAGATCGAAGGCCGGCATCGGGACGATCCTGGCGGGCGGCGGCGAAGTGTTACGGGCGAAAATTACGACAACGATCGCGAGTCCCGCAATCAATACGATTTTTTGCATGACGTCCCTCATGGCTGTATCCAGACTAGTATAATCGGGGCCAATGAAGCCGCGCAAAGAGTTACGTGACCTTCTGGCACAAAAGAACCTTAAAAACACGTCTCAGCGCGCGTTGATCTGGAACATCCTCATGGAATCGGACGACCATCCATCGGTTGAAGCGATTCGAGATCATCTGTTGGGCAAGGGACATCGCATTGGAATGGCCACGATTTATCGAACTCTCAAGATCCTGCTGGGTGCGGGATTGATTCGCCAGTCGAAGCTTCGCGGCACGACATGTTATGAGGCTGTCGAGAAGCAGCCGAATCATCTCCATTTTGTCTGCAATGCGTGCCGGAGGAACGTCGAGTTTCCGTCACGAAGAATTGAAAAGCTGATTGGGCAGATCACCTCGGAGCATTCCTTTGAGGAACGCTACAGCCGATATGTCATTTCCGGATTGTGCAAGAGCTGCCGGCGTGAGGAAGCGAAATCCGCCATTCTTTCCGAAAAAGAACGGGCAGAAAAAGCGATTATACGCGACGCCATGGAAGTGACATTGAATATCGAACGTCTTGGAGTTACGTTTTATACCAATGCGTCGAAGAAGACGCGCGACGATAACGGACGCCGCATGTTTCAACGGCTCGCCGCGGAAGAGTCCGAACACCTGAGGAGGCTTCAGAAGGAGTATCAGAATCTGATTCAGGAGAACGAGTGGTTGAAGCGGGAGCCGGCCCGATTGCCGGTGAACCGCAAAGTCGCTCAGGAGTTGATTCCCCAGAAGGACCTGCTTCGCATGCAGGTTCACGACGACACGACCGAGATCGAGGCCCTCAACATTGCGATGCGGCTGGAACGGCGCTCGCATCGATTCTTCAAGGATTTTGCAGAACAACTCAGCGATTCCAGCAGCCGCAAGGTTTTCATGGAAATCGCCAGGGAAGAGCAACTGCATATCAAGATGCTCTTGAAGGAGTACAAAGCCGTTTCTGAGGGCCGTTGATTATGAAGCGAAAGGCTTTCGCAGTTCTTCCGTTTCTATTGATCCTGATCGTCACTTCCCACTCCCTGGCGCAATCGCAAATGTCTTCCGGCGATATCACAGGAGTCGTCCGGGACCTGCATGGCAACGTGATGGAAGGAGTTCAAGTCCGTCTCACCCGGGAAGGCACGGGTCTGTTCAGAAGTGCCGTCTCCGATCCATCGGGGAACTGGTATTTCCTCGCGGTTCAGCCCGGCAACTACGAAGTTCGTGTCGAGCGCGCCGGTTTTGTGACCCAGACTGTCAGTCCGGTTCCGGTAACGGTTGGAGAAAGCGTGGAACTGAAGTCCCTGATGGAAATTGCGGGAACGAAAACGGAGATTCTCGTGGAGTATGATTCCTCAATCCTGGAGCGGGAAAAGACGCAGCAGTCCGATACGATCACCGGAATACTGATCGATAACCTTCCCATCAATCAGAGGAACTTTCTGGATTTCGCTTTGCTGACATCCGGCGTCAGCGATGCCGGAACGAGTGCGGCTTTTACCCTCCCGCAGGCGCCGACTTCGAAGCTTTCCTTTCTCGGTCAAAGCGGCCGCTCCAACAGCGTCACCGTGGATGGCGTGGACAACAACGACGATGCCGTGGCCGCCGAACGCTCGACGCTCAGTCAGGAGGCAGTACAGGAGTTCCAGATCAACCGCTCCAACTATTCCGCTGAATTCGGCCGCGCGTCCGGCGGCGTGATCAATATTGTTTCGAAGTCCGGAACCGATAACTGGCACGGCAGTGCATTTTCGTTCGTTCGCAACCAATCGCTCGATGCACGCAACCCATTTGCATTCGGAGCCAATGGCGCCGCTGCCGATCCGCCGTTTTCCCGTCTGCAGGCAGGAACCACTCTGGGCGGTCCGATTCGCAGGGGCCGTTCGTTTTTCTTTGCGTCGTACGAAGGTTTGCGGCAGCGGGAATCCCGGTTTGTCACGTTTCTGGAAAATACGAAGTTCTTTGAGCCGTCGGCCTCGCAAGGGGAGTTGATCCAGGCTTTGAGCGCGAGCGGATCTCCTTCCTCGATCGCCCTGGGGAATCAACTCCGGAGCGTCCTGTCGACGTCAGCCACTCCAAACTCCACGAATCTGTATCCCGCAACAACAGAACTCCTCCTCGGCAGCAGTGGAATCTTTCCATATCGGAACGACAGTCATACGGCGTCGCTTCGTCTCGATCATTCGTTGAACGGATCGAACCGGCTGTTCGGCCGCATGACATGGACGGAAACCAATACGAGCGGTGATGCATTCGGAGGAATGAAGGCGCCATCGCGCGCTTCGGACTATCACATTCGCGATCTGACGATTGCTACCGGCGGCACCTCCTACCTAGGTGTAAATCGTGTCAACGAAGTCCGGTTGCAGTTCGCCAGACGCCAGTACGACGTTACGCCGGCGGACAGTATCGGCCCGGAAGTGACGATCAACGGTTTAGTCGGATACGGACGAGGATTCTTTCTTCCATCGTTGCGGATCGAGAAACGCTTCCAATTGCTGGATAACTTCACGTTCGTGGCCGGCAATCATGTGTTGAAATTCGGGGGAGACGCGAACGTGATTCCGCTCGACGCATCGACGGAAGTATTTCTCGGCGGGAGATTTATTTTCGGTGAGGCGGTGCCATTGTCGGCAATCATCGACTCCATTGGAGGATCGGGAACCGCGGCGGGACTGGCAACGTCGATTCCGGGGCAGGCTTCCAATATAGCCACACCGATTTCATCGCTTCAGGCATTCAATCTGGGATTGCCGTTGGTGTACCAGCAAGGGTTTGGCGATCCGCATTCAAAGTCGCAGAACAAGCAGTTCTCCGCCTATGTGACGGACCACTATCGTGTGAAAGCGAATTTCTCTGTGGATCTTGGCATCCGTTATGACATCGAATTGCAGCCTCCTCCGATACATCGGGATAAGAACAACGTTGCGCCGCGGGTAGGCTTCGCATTCAGTCCGATGAAAAAGACATTGGTGCGCGGTGGATACGGCATCTATTTTGCTCCGATTTATGAGGCGATCGCCTTTATCGGCCACGTGTTGAATGGCCGGCAGATCGCACAGGTGTTTGTTCCGCTGTCGGGCTTACCGGTTGCGGGAGGGACGGTAACTCCGGCGCATGTGTGGAATCTGATCCGGTCGAACGGAGTCCTGGGGAACCGGACAATTGCTCCGGCCGATCTCGCATCGTTGGGGATTGTTCCCGGAGTGACGCCGCCGGTGCTGTTTTCAGCCGATCCCGGCATCGTGAATCCCTACGGCCAGCAGTTCAGTCTTGGCATGGAACGGGAATTATCGGGATTCAATTTCAGCGCAATGTATCTTGGAAATCGGGGCGTCAAGCTGATCCGCTCTCGGAATGTGAATATTAAACAGACTGGGACCAATGCGTTTGGGCCGGTTTTTGGCCGGATCAATCCTCAGATTCTGCAGGACAATCGCGTGGAAACATCGGCGGGATCGATTTATCACGGCCTCACGCTGAATCTGACGAAACGCGTTGGCCGTTACTATCAGCTGCAGGCTTCCTATACGTTGTCCAAGACGATCGATGACACAACGGATTTCAATTCGGATTTGCAGGCTGCGAACCAGCTGAATTTGCGCGGTGACCGGGGGCTTTCCACGTTCGACCAGCGGCAGCGCCTTGTCTTTAGCGGCGTGTTTCAGTCTCCGCTTGAGCGTGGAATGCCGATGAGTAAGATCTTTTCAGGAATGACGATATCTCCGGTGCTGACGCTTTCAGACGGCCATCCGTTCAATCTGCTGCTGGGTTTCGACGCGAATGGAGACACCCAGGCCAATACGGACCGGCCATTCGCGGCGGGACGCAACACCGGACAAGGGCCGGGATACGCTAGTTTGAATCTGCGGCTGGCCAAAGACTATCATTTCCCAGGAGACCGTTTTCGGATCGAAGGCGTGATTGACGCGTTCAACTTGTTTAACCGGGTGAACTATTCGGGAGTCAATAATATTGTGGGAAATGCGACGCTGACCAGCAGCCATGTGGCAGGGAATCCGGCATTGCCGCCGAGCGCGCCTCTGGCCTTCACATCGGCGTCGGATCCAAGGCAGATTCAGGTTGGAGTCAAGCTCAAGTTCTGATGCCGGAATGGACACGGTGAACATGTTGGGAAGAACGACGAGACGTAGTGTGCTGATGACAGTGGTCAGTGCCGCTGTCATCAGTGCGCTATTGGTTCAGACCGCTGTTGCCGCGGATCCGGATCTGGTGTACCGGCACGGTGTCGAATCCCTCTACAACCTCGATTTTGCTCTGGCGGAAACCGACTTCAAGACCCTTACCGCGGAACACCCGGAGGATCCGCTGTACTGGAACAGCCTGGCATCGGCAATCTGGCTCAAGATTCTTTACGATCAGCAGAAGCTCAATATCGAGAGCTTTTCCCTAAAGGACGCCTTCGGCACAAACCAGTCGAAAGATGAAGTTTCTGCAGCCGAGGAAAAGCGGCTGAACGAAACCGTCGCGACAGCAATCTCAAAGGCCGACGCGCTATTGAAAAAGAACCCAAAGGATACCCATGCCCTGTATGCCAAGGGCGCCGCGTACGCGACTCTGGCGACGTTTCATGCAACGGTGAAACGCGAATACTGGAAGGCGCGAGGGGAAGCCTCATCCGCAAAGGATTACCACAAGCAGGTGCTCAAAATTGACCCGAACTATCACGATGCCGAGATGTCGATTGGCGCATACAACTACGTGATGGGAATCCTGCCATTTATGTTCCGCGTTGCTGTCGGCCTGCTGGGAATGACCGGAGACGGCAAGGATTTGGGCATTCGCCAGATTGAAAATACCGCACGCCTGGGCACGCAGGGCTCTACCGATGCCAAGATGATGCTGCTCATCGTATACAACCGCGAGGGACGGCACGAGGACGCGCTGAAAATCGTGAATGAGTTGCATGCGAAATATCCCCGCAACTTTCAGTTCGAAATGACGCGCGCCCAGATTCAGCGGAGGATGGGAAAGTTTGATATTGCGCTGCAGACGTATCGGGAAATTCTGAAGAAAATCCTATCGAAGACAAACGGTTACGAACGGCTGAGAGGCGCGAAGGTGCAGTACGAAATTGCCAAGACTCAAACCGAGCAGAAAGACTTCGGCGCTGTCTTTGACACCTATGGAAAAATCGTCGATCCCAAAAGCGATGCGACCCCGGACGAAAGAGCCGATTCGCAGATCTGGATGGGCATGATTCTCGATTCCCAAAAGATGCGCCAGGCCGCGCTCGAGCACTACAACGCGGTAGCGAAGCTGAACTGCAGTCCGGTGTACAAGGAAAAAGCTGCCGGCTACATCAAGCGCGCCTACAAGCCCTGAAGGATCCACGGCAAGACATCTTCTGCATATGTTATTCTGTCCGTTCGTCGGGCCGTTAGCTCAGTTGGTAGAGCATCTGACTTTTAATCAGGGGGTCGTGGGTTCAAGTCCCGCACGGCTCATTTTAAATGAGTAACTTAAAGCCGCCATTTCTGGCGGCTCTTTTGTTTTAGGCGCTGGGTGCCACTGGGTGCCACGCGGGATACCGAACATCTATCCGGTAATGGCTGAAGCGGCGGCCGTTTTGGAGAGTCCAGGGAGAACCTTCAGGCATCACGGTTGGCACCCGGAATCAGGAGCGTGTAGGTGTCGACCGTCATCTTGATTCTGGCATGCCCAAGTTGCTGCTGAACGTAAGCTGGCGAGACTCCCGCGGAGATCATCAAGCTGGCGTAAGTGTGTCTCAGGTCGTGAAGACGGATCCTGCGCAGCTTCGCCTTCTGCAGAATTTGAATGTCGATCTCCGCGGCCGAAGAAAGTCTGAAGAACAATCAATCCGGGTGGATTTGGCACCCAGTGGCACCTAAATCTTGAAGCACGTATGAAACTCAACACCAGTGGGGCTGACCCCCTAATTGAAGATTCTATTTCGGAGGATTTCTGAGTGTCTGAATCGACTTTAAATGAACCACTGAACCCCGGTCCCGGCGCGAAAAGAGGCAACAAAAATGCTGTAACGCACGGGGGTACAGCCCGTGTGGGCAAGGTTTCCAAGAAGGGTAACCTCGCAGTGTTGCGAGAGGCTATCCGGCAGTACACGCAGGACAGGAAAAAGGCGCCTCAAACTTTACAAGACCTCGTCGACAAACATTACTTCCTGCAACTGCCTCAGGATCCGATGACCAACTCGAACTCCACATGGCAAGCCGATTTTCGAGTGATCGACATTTCGGATGGGCAGGACAGCATTACTGAATAGCTGCCGGAGGTGCAGTGTTAGCGCGCATGTAAAAACGCGCTTTTTTGATCGAGCGCCGACCGACTCGCCCTCCGAAAATGCCCTTTAAGGCGCATACAACATCCTCCGCTTCGCTTCGGCGATGATGATGAGTAAACCGGCGGTCGATCAAAAAAGCGCGGGTTCGAGTGCGCGTTCACACTCCCACATAAGAATCGCACTGCGACATCGCGCCCCTTCGGTATCCGGACGTTGAAAGACCGCCTTAAACGGACTATGCTCCGAAAGTCGGTCGCCGATCTAGTTCAGCGCTGAGTGACCGAATCTGGTTGTTCGAGTCCGCTGATCGACCTGTTGCCCGGTGATTCGAGGGAAGTGAAATGAGATGGATCGTCACATTGACGCTGGCCGCCGCTTCGTTTCTTTCACAAGCGGTTCCGCCTCCCTCGCAAGCGGCCGGTTCGGTTAGCGGGCGAGTGATCGACGCGGATACGCGCATGCCGATTGCAGGCGCACAGGTGGGATCCACCACTCTGGGTTGGACACAAACCAACACCGAGGGAAGGTATACGATTCCCGGCCTTGGATCAGGGCGGACCTTTAGTATCGGAGTCAATTTCGACGGCGGTGGGACTATTGACGATATCCCGGCGATTCCCAAAGACGTCACGGTTGCGGCGGGCCGCGATACATCGGGTGTGGATTTCAAAGTGCGCCTGGATGGCAGCATTTCCGGCCGCGTCTTCGATTCCCGCAACGAACCGTTGCCGGGAATTACTGTGACAGTTTTTTCTCAAGAGTACCAATCGGATCCGTACGGATTTACCAGCTCCGACAGATTGTTGAATTACAGTGTTGGCATTAGGAAAGTAGTGACGGACGATCGCGGAGCTTATTCCATACACTCTTCATTTCTTCGAGCGGGTCGCTCGTACTGGATATACGCGGAGCGGGACCGCGAGTATGGCATTCCGATTTCCGATACTCCCGAGGCGGTCGCAGCCCGGAACAGCGTTATCGTTCCAACGTACTATCCAAACGCGGCATCCCGGGAAACCACCACGCCGATCATTCTGCATTCTCTGGAACATCGCGACAATGTGGACATTCATATGTCGAGCGGAGAATCACTGTGCATCAGCGGTACGCTAACCATTTCTGGAAAGCCGGGAGCCATTAACTTTGCGGTAGAGAGTGAAGCGATGAGCGCCCTGCATTCCTACGAAGGCATTCCGCGAAAGGGTGGTAGGACTGGAGATGATGGAAAGTTTCGCGTGTGCGGGTTGGTGCCTGGAGTATACCAATTGACGGCATTCGGAAAAGAACTGCGGAATCTCGTCGATGCCTTTGGGACAACGCGAATTACCATGTCCAACGCGGATCTGCGTGACGTTCTCCTGGATGCCCGGCCGCCCGTAAATCTTGCGGTGGAACTGGCGTGGGACAAAGAGCCCGTAACAGGAACGGTATCCCCATCGCTTCGAGTCCAGGGAATTCCAACCTTTCAGTCGTTGTCTCAAACACCCACTACCGCCATACCCGGCGAAACATCCATAGTGACGCTTCCGTCGCTGCCGTTGGGAATCGCTCTGGTCAACGGTTTGACGGGTTCACTGAATTGTGTACTTCTTGCCCCTCCCGCAGTCGGTCGCGCGTGTGCGTTTATATATGTCAAGAACCTCGAACTGGATGGCAGAAGCGTCCTTCACCGACGTTTTGATCCAGGCACCGGTAGCAGCCAGCTACGAATTACTGTTGCGCGAGATAGCGGTACGATAACGGCACAAACCGGCAAAGCCGGTACTGCGGTCATCATCATTCCAGAATCGGCAATGTCAGAAGCCGAATTGGCCGATACCCTATTAGCCGGCATTACCGACGAAGCCGGGAATTACACGGCACTGCAAGTTCCCCCTGGAAAGTACCGCGTACTGGCGACAGAAAATCCACCCTACAGTCGTATTCTTTACCCCGCGAATTTCTACATCGTTAGACTTCCGCAGACGCTGAACCTACTTCTGCACAATCGAAGCGCGGGAGAGCTTGTAGATGTTTCTCCGAATGGCGAGGTGCAGATTCGCGTGTCTCCGAAGGATCTGCAATAATTCAATCTATACTGATAGCGCGCACTTGAAAACGCTGTCTTTTGATCGAGTGCCGGTTTCGACTTTCAAGCCTCAGATTGATCCCGCCTATTTGTGCTGGCCGCAAACGATGCAATAGGGTTGTCCGCGAAACGGACATCTTCCATCAGTGTCCTCCCGTGAGACCGATTCCGGGATCACTCTTGGTGGAATCGCTCTCAAGCAGGCAATCCTGACAAAGACTTCGGTGGCGGGGGAAGATTGATCCGTCACGCAGGCCTGAAGCTGCCGCTCGCGGTAGGCCCGTTGGCGGTCGCGATGGTCCAGTCGTCCTTCGCAACTCTGTTGATGACGCCGGTTGGCCGCTCGGCGCTGCTGCTGCCGTGTTTTCTGGCGGCACCGGTCCGTACAATACCGCTACCCCCGGTCACAGCTGCTGCAAATCCAAAACAGTACACCGCATCCATCCGCACCGCAGTTTCGTTGCCGCAGTATCCTGCATTTGGCTTCGTCCATCCGCATCATTGCGGAACTGGACAAATGCCGCTTCGCGGTGGCAAGCTGCCATTACCTGTTTAGGTGTGATGGTGCTCTTGCGCTTTTGCAAAAGGGCTCCAGAAACAAAAACCCCGATCGCGCTAACGATCGGGGTTTTCTTCTTCCGCTCGGCCCTCTACCTTACCAGAGCCTCGGCAAAGCCTCGGCGATGATGATGTTTAAATCACCGGCGCTCGATCAAAAAAGCGCGTTTTCAAGTGCGCGTTTACAGTGCAGCTTGACCCTTACCATTGATGTTGGCGAACTGCTCGTCACTGCGCTGTGGGTCGTCATTGTAATTACGGGCATCGCCATGGCAAAATTCGTGCGCTGAAGAAACGGGATAGCTCACAGACCGTCCCTACTCGTTATTCTGGAGCCGCTCAATGGAGGGGAAATGAAAGGCAAAGACTTATTGATTGTGTTGTTGTTTGTGGCATTGATCGCGAGTGGCTTCCAGATGGTAAGGCTTCACCGTGAAGCCGAAAGGGCCAAGAGAGATGTCTCCATAGCAAAAGCACAGGCGAAATTTCTGCGGCAACAAATAGATGTTCTCGGCGAGATGCAGATGGAGGCCATCGATAAATATCGCGCGGTTGATCGGAACGTCAAAATCCGCAACTGATTGAGAGTGGATTGCGGGCGGTCATAGACCGCCCCTACAGTTGCCGGACCCACCCAAAATCCCGCCATCCTTGTATATCGTCCACCCTGCCGAATGACGCCCACAACCGAACGTCGCAAGGAAAATCAGGTTAGTGCCGGGATTCCCGCACCTACTTCTCAACTTCGGAAGCACGCTCCGCGTGTATCAGCAGATCGCCCGCAAACATTAAGGCATCCTCACCATTCCACTTCACAAATATGTATTTGGCGAGGTCAATGACCGCCCCTTCCACGGAAATAATTGCGCCCTTGGGTACCGTGCTGGACACGAAGGCGGTCCCCTCCGCCACCTCTCTGACCATCACCGGTATGGGATTGGTAACGCGGTAATTTCCCATCGCCCAGAGCGCCTCCCTGTCTGTTGTCAGAGGAATGGGGATGGATTCTAATCTGTTAGGTACTCATCTACCAATGGAATCGCTACTTCAGTTTTTTGCGATCGCGTTTCCTGTGCTTCAGAACTTCATTGATGAACCGCAGGCATCGGACGCAATCTTGAACGTGCTTGCCTTCATATTCACTGGCAGTGTCGCCGTGAGCGATTTCAGAGAGCCGATCTTTGGAAGGATGGATATGAGAATGGGCAGGATGGTCGAGCATGCTTTGATGTTTTCATGGGGAGCTGGAAATGGTCCATCCAGTTAATACCGGACCGGCGACTTATGGCAGGTGGACCAGTTCCGGGCGCCGTTGGATTTTTACTTGTAGGGTTCACACAACATTGAATCTCCGGCCGGTTACCGTTGCAACGGGAGCGCTGACTTCATGCTGGCAACCGGCCTTTCTCTTCAAATTGGCAATAATGGACGGGAGGGGAATGGCTTTCAAAGAGATCATCGCAATTGCGAAAGACTGCATCCTTGCGGCAGCAGCTACCGAATTCTGCACACGCTGTTCAATCGCCATGGATTCCCTGCGACGTTCGTTTTTAGGCGTGATTTGAGAGGTGGGTGAAGTTATGGGCCGGTTCACTTGGCAGACGAACGGATTTTCAAAAGAAGGTTCGCAACCATGCGGCAGCAATTGACCTTCATTACATGCAGTACAATTTCTGCCGGATTCACAAAACGCTGCGCGTCACTCCGGCGATGGAAGCGGGGCTGAGCAATCAGGTTTGCACGTTCGAAGATCTGGCGATGCTGATCGAAGCGAGCATGCCGAAACCGGGGAAGCGCGGGCCTTATCAAAAGCAGACTAATTGATGCGGAAGCGATCATCGCCCGACATTTATGACGCAATTAGGTTCATTGTTCGGCTTATCGGAGACCGCAGCCTCAGCACTTGGACCGACGTCTATTTCTGGATTAAAAAAACCACGCGCCGTCTCATCAGGAAATACAGGCGCAGAAATAATTCAAACTGAGACACTACCGAAATTTCAAAGTGAGACACTATCCCCGTTGTGCAAACGTTTTCCCGTTGCAGCCTTCGGGAAAGAGAATGATGCTCATGCGGGACCCGCCTTGCCGGTATTCTTCCCGAGGTCGAGCGGATATGTGAAGTTGCCCTTCGCATCGCGATAAGAAACGAAACCGAAAAGTGTCTGGTTGCCCCCGACGTTGTACATGATGTTCACGTTGAATGTCTTTCTCGGTTCGAGTTCAGCCAAGTCCCGAACGTTCCGCTCGATTTGCTCAAGCAAGTATTTCTTCGTGATGCGGGCTTCTTTTTTGGCAGATAACTTTTTCACTGTGCACCTGCCTTCAGCTCTTGATACTCGCGTTTCAATCGCGCCATCCCCAGTGTGCCGTGACGATGCCCGGAAGCCCCATCAGGAAGTCACCACGCCAGGGATCTGATTCTTGATGGACCGTGCAACCTTGTGACCCACGCCGCGGCGATTCTCATAAATGCAGTCCGCCGTGGATTCGGCAATTTCCCGCCACTGCCGCTCCGACATGTTTGAACCACGGGCATCGATATTGACGGTGACACCGCCAGCCCATGCCTTCCGATTCGCCGTTGAATGCATTCTGCGATGCCGTCTGGACGCGCTCGCCGGGATTCAGAATGGTAAGCTGCCGGTATGGGATGGGCCCGTACGGCCGGTACGATCAGATTCGAATCGATAGGGAGTCCTACGAGTGATTCCGGTCACAGTGGAAGTCGAGCGCATCGGCATCGAAACAAAACACGGCCGCGCGGCTGTAGGGGCGGTCTATGATCAGAGCCGAATTTAACGCAGAAAAGGAGAGTGCATGAAACTCAGGAAGCAAACATCGCGGCGGGAAAATACAGTAGCCAAGCAACTGAAGAGGGATCGAAAGGCTGAAACCGCTGCAGCACGCAAAGAGAGGCTCAACGAACTACGTGAGAACCATTCGAAAAAGGCATAGCTTTCGTCCCGGCGCTGGGCACTGCGGCGCCGGGTTCTCATTGGCTTCACTCGTCTTCAGAAACACGCTCCGCACGGAACAGCAGTTCGCGCGCAAACATCAAGGTATTCTTGTCATTCCAATTCACAATCACATGCCGGTTGAAGTCGGTGGGCAGTTCTTCTAAGGAAACGATGGCACCCTTGGGTAAGGAGTGCGGCACATAGGAGTTTTCCACTTTGAGCATTACGGATATGGGATCGGTAACGCGGTAACTATTCATCTCGCAAGGCCTCGGGCTTGTTGTCAGAGACTAATGCAATGGATGGATTTTCTTCTGTTCAATATTGAACATAGGTCGGTATAGTGCCGGTCCTCGTCTGGCCATGCTAAGCTGTTGAAGTTCTTGATGACAGGGAAGCCGGTTCAAACTTTTAATCAGGGGGCGTGGGTTCAAGTCCCGCACGGCTCATTAGACTTGGCGGTTTTTTGAGGGTCCGAAAATGAGTCGAGGTAATGCAGTGTTAACAGGGCGTAACTGCCGGAAGAACAGTTCGCCTGGGGATATTTTAGTGAATGAAGAAGATGTAATCAGGCGAATCAACGAAGGCTGGGCTGTTTATGGGGATATCGGCGAAGATATGCCTTTCGGCCTGATCGATACGAAGAAACTCAGCGCAGACTTCGTATCCTCCATATCTGTCGAAATTGTTAGAAACGTCTTTGATCGCGGAATTCTACAAAATCCGCAGCCCGGGAAAGTCGCATTGTATTCACGTAAGGTTCAGTTCTCGATGGGTTCGTAACTATTCAACAGTTCGCGCGTCCCTGGTTGTTCATCTGCCCTCACGACGGATCCGACCCACCAATAGATTTTGCAGTAATCGCAGCACATAAAATTCTGCGATTCAACATCGCGGCGCACCGGTTCCCGGCAACATCTCGGACAAAGGCCAAAATAATCAGACGGGATTGGAGAAGTTATCGTACGTGTTTTCCGAAGGTGAAAAACTGCGGCCGCTGCCATCATCAATGCCGCAATTAGCGCCGTCGCCAGCAGAACGTTGTCCATACTGACCTCAATTCTGGAAAGAGGCCGGATACCGGAAAACCCACGGCACCCGGCCAGAGTTCAATGTTGATGAGGCACTATTTCCCAGTTGAGGGACGGATCTGGTCCTGCCGCCTGCACGCAAAACGTCGTGGTCCCAGACGCGGCCCTGGTTTGCCAGATGCGTGGGCTACGGTTTGAGTGTCACGACAATTTGCGGATCCCGGCCGGCTTCTACTTTGAATTCCGAGTTCGTGATGTCACGAGAGCCTTCCGAAACGGATTGAACTTTGGGCCCAAGGCTTTCCGTAAACACTCGAAACTCGCCGGGGACGAGGATCAAAGTGAAATGTCCTTCGGAATCGGGAAAGCCGTAGAAAATGTCCGAGTCGTTACCTCCGCGAACCAGGCGAATGTAATTCAGCTTCGGCAACGGACCGCCACTCGGAGCAACAACACGTCCGGTCACTTGAATTGCCGGAACCTGGATGGAGACATTCGATAATCCGGCGATCCCCACTTGAATCTCCCGACCTGGGAGAACGACGCCCCCTGCGTGAACTTCCAGCACATAGGTGCCGGGATAAACGTTGTGAATCGCAAATCGCCCATCCGGGTCGGGCGTAACTGAACGGTCGGGAAGTACTGAACGTTCCTGATTCCTGGCAGCCTCCAGGATCACGTCCTGTATGCCATCCAGCGAGGGGTATGCTTTGGGGACAAGGATCCCACGAAGGACAACGCGAGTCCCCTGCTGCGTTCCGACTTCCCAAAGTCTCGGCCTGTCACCGGTGTACATCGGTGGATTGATCGTGTTGAATACGGACTTCGCCGGCCTGGGAACAAGCCGAACATCTGCCGTCACGGGCTTGCCGATCTGGTCCAGGACTGTTCCCTGAACCTCGACACCGTCCACCACATTCAGCTGGAGTCCGGTTGCCCCGTTCGGGCCAACGGCAAGCGCCCAACTGACTGGGAATTCATTTTGGGGTCCAGTCAACCCCCGATCCGGTATGGACAGAGCGTAGTTTCCGGGCGGGACGAACGGAAAGATAAAACTGCCATCGTCGGATATCGTCGGTGTGAAAGGACTACCTTGTTTCAGCCCATTTTGACTGTACTGAACCTGCTTGAAGTAGTCACAGCAGAGCACGAGATTTTTAACGCGACGGCCCGTTCCTGTAGCCATGTCCACCGCGCGGCCCGTCACAGGTCCTCCAGACACCACCGTGTCTGGGACTTCTATGGTTGCGCCCGCGGTGACCTGGATCGCCGTGGCCTGGCCCAGATCGGTCACCCCAGGGTAATAAAACCGAGGGCCGTTCATGCCGATCAGGACGTAATAGCGGCCGGGCGTTTTTTCCAAACGGTAACGCCCGGCGCTGTCCGTTAGTCCCCCTTCAAGCGAGCCGAAGGCAATCGACTGGTCAACCGGACTGAGGGCGATACGAACTTCCTCCAGAGGAAGACCAGTGCTTGTGCGAAGAAGGCCTGTGACCACGCCCGTCTGTCTCTGTGTGCCTGCAGGAAGTTGTGGCTCGGGCTGAACTGGCTCTGCGGTAACGATTGCAGCGACGGCGCTCATCGCGCTCGCGAACGTCGGAGTCGTCGCTGCAGATTTCACGACGATCGGAGTTGGAACCGCCGCCGTAACCGGTGGCGGGGACACCGGCTTCGCGTCGAGCCTGCTGTCGGATTGCCATGCTCCAACAGTCACCCAAACAAACACAAACAAGAGTGCCGCAACAGCAGATTGCCAATCGTTTTCCACAATCCTGTAACCGAGAACACGATGGATACGTTGCGTCAGACGGCCTCCAGTCGCCGCGACCGCCAGTTCGGGATCCACGGTGCGGACCCGTTCCAGTTCCATCAGCGCCTGGGCATACACCGAACGGTCGCCGCAAATCTGCACCGCGAGGTCATCGCAGCAATGCTCGCGTTCGGATCGGATGCGCGCGGAGACCCACCAGACTCCCGGGTGATAGAACAGGATGGATTCCACGCCGCGCTGGATCATGTTCACGAGGAAATCATGCCGGCGAATGTGTGCGAGTTCATGTGCGAACACGGCGCGCAGTTGATCTTCATCCAGTCCCGTGAGCGCCGTGATCGGAAGCAGGACGACAGGACGAAGCCAGCCGACGGCGACCGGCGTGTCGATGCGGAGGCTCGCCAGCAAGCGTACCGGCTTCGTCAACGCCAGTCGCTCCATGATTTCATTGAAGGACTGTTGAATCCCGGAAGGAACAACGGAGATCCCCACTTTTGTGAGAGAACGCGAAAGACGCCATCCGGCAATCAACCGAATCGAACACAGGAGAACCCCGATGAACCACAGCAGCACAATCCAGTGGGTCCAGGCTGTCGCCGTCGCAGCCTGCGTGAGCGAGGAAGTCGATGCCGTTAATCTGTTATTGATGGTCCTCAGCAGCACCAGGGTCGCTCGGCCGGTCTGCGCGTAAAAGATGAATGTGACAAGCGGAGCGGCCAGCATGAGAAGCAATGCCGCAATGGATACCGTGTAACGCGATTCCGCCGAGCGATTCGCCAGCAATCGAAGGGCGATCGCTGCAACCATCGCGATGAGTGCCCCCTGCCAGATAAAGTGAAGCAGCGAACCGGCAAGACGCTGCGCGAATTCAGGAGTCATCCCGAATTCCATCATCGTTTGCCGCCCTTCCCATGGTCTTCAAGAAGCTTCCGGAGTTCGATGAGCTCTTTCTTCGATGCGGGCTTCGCGTCGAGTGCGCCCATCAGCAGGCGCCGTGCGGATCCGCCGAACGCCTGCTCCATCAAATGGCCGGCCAGCTGCCGCTGGGTCTGCTCGCGGCTGTTGCAGGGACGGTAAATGTGGACGCGATCGACATCCTGCCGGTCGATGAGTCCCTTATCCGTCATGATCTGCATCAGCTTGAGAGTGGTCGTGTATTGCGACACCTTGTCCTGCTGCAATTCGTCGTGAACCGTGCGCACCGAAGCCGGACCACGGTCCCAGAGAATATTCAGGATGCGGAGTTCGGAATCCGTCGGTCTCGGAGTTTGTTTTCTGCCTGCCATGAATGTCACGACGGGTTTTACTACGAAGAGTTACGTAGCGTCAACAGAAATGATCGGGATCAATAAATCGGCGGCAATTTATCACTCCGGCACAATCTGCGTTTTGGGAATCGGAATCCATACGGGCTCGAGCTGCGTGATGGCGTCCGCTCCGAATATCATTTCCACCGATCCGCCAACAATCGGAGTTTTATTACGGCATCGACAAATATAGGTCGATATTTGCTCATCAACGTTTTGTACGACTTTCAGCTGAAGCCCACACTTACACGTGAAGAATGAAACCTTCATGGCTTACCGCCTTTCTATCCGGGAAGTTTTCCTCGTCGGGGCGGACTTCCTTACCGATCTCGTGACGTGTTGCTGTTGATAACTTCTTACTGGCTGGTTACAGAACACTATGTTGCACGACGTATGCCACAGCGGTGAAATTGGGTTAAATTCTTTTTTCCGTGGGATGCGGGTATTTCAAAACGACGGAAGGATCCGGGAAAGTAATTGAATGAATAGCTGCCTTTCGAACTGAAAATTATTGATCGTAAGTGCCGATGCGCCGGATCCAGATGTTGCGGTAACGAACCGGTTGCTGGTGGTCCTGCAAAACGAGCGAATCTTCCGCGGGTTGAGGTGCATACTGCGCCAGTGCTCGATGGACCGTCGGCCCCATGACTTCCTTCCGGTTGTGCATCAATACACCGTTCAGGAATACCGTCACGAACGCGGGCTTCACGACTTTGGCGCCGTCCAGTTTCGGTGCTTCAAACACGATGTCGTAGCTCTGCCACTCTCCGGGTTTGCGTACGGGATTCGCCAGGGGTGGCCACTGCCCATAGATTGCGCCGGCCTGACCGTCCGCGTAAGTCGGATTTTGATAGGAATCGAGCACCTGAATTTCGTAGCGGCCCTGGAAAAAGATTCCACTGTTTCCTCGATTCTGACTGTTGCCGCGGATCGTGACTGGAGCAGCGAATTCCAAATGAAGCTGAACGTCTCCAAATTTCTCTTTGGTCTTCATATCTCCCGAATTGGGGACGACTTCAATGTACCCGTTTTCCACTTTCCATTTCGGATTGTCCCAGCGCGAAAGATCCGTTCCATCGAACAGTACAGTCGCATCGGACGGCGGGCCACCCGGTTGCGCAGCGGGTGTGATCACCGCGGGATGCGGCCGCGCCGGATCGTGCACATGCCAGGGAAGTCCAGGAAGGATTGGAGTATCGGTATAACCCAGGTCATTGTTCGGACGATTTGCCGGAGGATTTTGTGCAAGATTGAGCATGGCGGCACAAACCGTCAGCACGATGGCAACCAGAAGCAGAATTTTGGAATTCATGTGCCGGATACTATTACACCCGGAAACGACAGACAACAGACAGCGGCGATTGTGCCCGGAGTCGTGCAAAACTGTAGGCGCGGTCTATGACCGCGCACAATCGCTCAGCCATGAATTGCGCGCGGTCATAGACCGCGCCTACAGTCAGCTGCGTGCCTTTCTCTCTTCTGTTGGGTGCAGGATTTCCTGTTAACCTAAGGCCCGTTTCGAGCGTTTAGGAGACGGCAGAAGGAGGTAATCTTTCATGGACTGGGCTGGAATTCTTGTTCCGTTGGCGCCATTTGTCATGATTATTGTCATTGTCTGGGTCGGTTCGCGTTCGAGACAAGCAGAATCTCAGCGGCGTGCAGAAATGCAAAAGGAGTTGCTTGCCAAATTCTCAAGCGTGCAGGAACTATCGGAATTTCTGAAGTCCGATGGTGGAAAGCTCTTCATGCCTGAACCTCAGAAGTTACGTTCGCCCGCACATCGCGTGGGCACTGGCATTCTCGTGCTGGTCGTGGGAGCGGGAATGTTGGTTTCAACGCGATTTTTCACTTTTGACCACGACGCGCATCAGGTTCTTTCCGTTGCAGGAGTAATTGTGGTTGCCGCTGGAATGGGCCTTCTGATTTCTGCTGTGGTGACGCAGCGTCTTTCCCGCAAATGGGAATCGGAGACAAATAGCTCCAGCTGAGCTTCATGGCAACCCCGATCATCGTATTTGACGCGAATTTGCCAGACATGACTGCAGAGAACGAATCCCTCCGCTTCGACCAGAAGACATTCCGTGAGTTCTACATCAGGGCGGCTCCGGCTCTTCGCGGATATCTCTGCCATAGCTGCGGGTCGGTGGAACTTGCTGAAGACATCATGCAGGAGGCGTTCCTGAAGTTTCTACGATCCGCTCCTTTGAATATGGATGAGAAGGGAATGAAGAACTACCTGTATCGAACTGCGGAATCCCTCCTGATCGACAACTGGCGCCGGTCGAAACGCAGCCGGGGTCTGATAGAAACCTGGCTTCGGCAATCGCCGGCTGCAGAACGAAAAAGAAATCATGGGGATGTGACGGAAGCGTTCGCAGGGCTGAAGCCGCATCAGCAATCTCTATTGTGGTTGGCTTATGTGGAAGGGTTTGACCATCGGGAAATTGCCGAAGCGACTGGAGTGAACGAAAAAAGCGTCAAGGTTTTATTGTTTCGTGCCCGCAAAGCGCTTGCTGACATACTGGAGGGGATATGACGGATCAGGATTACAACAGCCCGACTGCCGAGTGGATGAAGCAGCTCGAAAATGATCCTGCGCTGAAACTGCGAACCCTTCCCGACCCTGATCTGCTTTGGATGAAGGCACAGTTGCTGGATCGACAATCGAAAATGGCTAAGGTGCTCACCCCTGTTGAACGATTGGATACGGGGTTGCGCATTGTTTTGGGCTGTACCGTCTGCTGGCTTGCGGTGACGTGTGCTGCCGGTTTGAGCGGCCAATTTTCAGGATCCATCCCGCATACCTGGATTTCCCTTGCTGTCTCTGTTGCGGTGGGGATCGCCGCGATGGCGGCTTATCCGGTCTGGGCAGGCGAGTAATCGTTGACCTCATGGCAGCAATGGCTGAAACAGCCGCAAACCGTATGGCTTCGGAAAGCGCTGTTCCAGGTCCATCTCTGGTCTGGAATCGGGATCGGAATTTATGTGGTCCTGATCAGCATCAGCGGCAGCGTTCTGGTATTCCGCAATGAACTCTTCAACTTCTTTACGGCGAAAACCGTCATCGTCGAAGCGAAAGGGAATCGTCTCACCGAAGATGAGCTGAGGGAAAAGGCATTACAGTCCTATCCGGATTACGACATTTCCCAGTTTTTTGAAAATAAGAAAGACCCGCGCCGCGCCGTCGAAATCTGGCTGGAACGGAAAGTCGGCAGGGGCCAGGTCCAGCGGTTGTTTGATCCGTATAGCGGGATGGATCTGGGAAACTCGGTTCCCTCGGGAATTCGAATGGTCTCCTGGATGACCGACCTTCACATCAATCTACTCTACGGCGACACGGGTCGCGAAGTGAATGCGGCCGGGGCTGTTTTGTGGACTATGCTTGGAATTTCCGGGTGTGTGGTGTGGTGGCCGGGAATTCAGAGTTGGCGTCGGAGCCTGACGCTCGCGCGGAATGTGGGTTGGAAACGATTCAATTGGGACCTTCACAGCGCCGTCGGTTTCTGGACATCGCTGATGATTCTGATGTGGGGAATTACGGGAATCTATGCAGCGCTGCCGGCGCCATTCCGCGCGATTGTCGATTATTTTGATCCGCCGAGTGACGAGTTTCTGGGCTTGCGCCGCGGTGATCGATTTCTCCGTGGAGTGTCGCGCACGCATTTTGGAAATTTTGACGGCACGACCATCAGAGTCCTCTGGTGCGTTTTGGGAATCGCGCCGGTGATTCTGTTTGTGACCGGCGTCATCATGTGGTGGAACCGCGTGGTCCGGCCCGCGTCAAAGAAATCGAAATTGGTGGATCTGCCGCCGCTCCGCGGCTGAAGAATGTTTGGCGTGATATTGAACCACCGGCTCACACCGGTGGCTAGCGAACTGCCGCCGCTCCGCGGCTGGGGAAGGAATTTTCCGAACAGCGTCTGCGCCGCGTCAGCGGCGGCAGATCCTGAAAATCACGCTAGCCGGATCGTTTCTTCGCGTTCCGGACCTGTGGATACCATTCGAATAGGCACTTCCAGATAATCGGAGAGAAACTTCAAATAATCCTGTGCTCGTACCGGCAGCTTTGAATACTCCCGTGTTCCGCCTGTCGATGCCGTCCATCCTTTTAGATTTTTGTACACCGGTTCAATCTTCGACAGAATCTCGATATCTGCCGGAAACTCACGGAGATTGGATCCCTTGTATTTGTAATCCACGCAGAATGGGATTTCCTCGAGCGGGTCAAGCACATCGATCTTAGTCACCGTCACTGCATCCAGGCCGTTGATCATCGTGGAATATCGAACTCCAGGGCCGTCGAACCAGCCGCAGCGCCGGGGTCTGCCTGTTGTCGCGCCGAACTCATTTCCTCGCTTGCGTAGGTCGTCTTCCTGGTCTCCTGCGGCTTCGGTGGGAAATGGCCCCGTGCCAACTCGAGTGGTGTATGCCTTCGTAATTCCCATCACGGAATGCACGTGTTTGGGCGATATTCCCAATCCGGTAGCGGCGCCGCCGGCGGATGCGCTGGACGATGTCACAAACGGATATGTTCCGTGATCAATATCGAGAAGCGTAGCCTGCGCGCCTTCGAACAGAATGGATTTTCCATTTCGAATCAGGCTGTTCAAATGCGAAGAAGTATCCGCAACGAATGGGCGTAACCTTTCGCCAAAGATTGCGTAATCCGCGCATATCGAATCGGCGTCGATTTTGTGGGAACAGTTCAAGGCCTGCAGCATGCGATTCTTTTGTTCCACCTGTGCGCGAATTTTTTCGGCAAGCGAGTCCGCCGCAATCAGATCGGACACGCGCAGACCGCGGCGTCCGGCCTTGTCTTCGTACGCCGGTCCAATTCCCCGGGATGTCGTGCCGATCTTTCGTTCGCCGAGTTGCTGTTCGGCCGCGGCTTCCAATACCCGATGATAGGGAAGAATCAGATGGCAACGATTGGAAACAAAAAGCCGGCCGGCCACCTCCACTCCCGCGGATGCGATCATGTCGAGTTCTTCGAAGAAGGCCTCAGGATCGAGCACGACGCCGCCGCCGACGACACACTGCACGCCGTCGTGAAAAATGCCGCAAGGAACCAGATGCAGGACATATCGGTTCTTGCCAAAGGTTACGGTGTGTCCGGCATTATGCCCACCCTGATAGCGGGCGACACAGTCGAATTCCGGTGCAAGGATGTCGACGATTTTGCCTTTGCCTTCGTCTCCCCATTGCAGACCTATAATTGCGAGGTTCATCTACAAAGATCAGACGGTCAGGCGAGATGCTTATCCAGGGCTCTGGTGATGATTTCCTTGCCGACTGCGCCGACAATCTGTTCCTTCACCTGTCCATCTTTGAAGAGCAGCAAGGTCGGAATCCCGCGGATGCTGTATTTGGCGGACGTGGCGCCGTTCGCGTCCACATCGAGTTTGCCGACTTTCACACGTCCCTTGTACTGTTCGGCCACGGCTTCCACGGTTGGCGCCAATGCCCGGCACGGTCCACACCACGCCGCCCAAAAATCGATCAGTACGGGGACGGTGGATTTGGAAACTTCGGCTTCGAAGTTCGCGTCGGTAATCTCAATTGTGTTGGCGCTCATGGTTTCCTCCAGCTTTAATGAACGAAACTCCTAAAGTAGCGAAGGGTGGGTGGATTGTCAATGACGGGAGAAGACGGGTAGTGTCTCAGTTTGAAAATGTCGCAGGCGAGCGATTGGCACTCCTGGACAGGAGGGGGTGGCTGAGACTTCGCGGGTCCTCAACGTCAATTGAGAGTTTGTCTGTTGTACGTTGATTAATGGCCCTGGTGACATTGACGAATGGCCCACTGGTTCAATGTCACCAGAGCCATTAATCAACGTACAACAGACAAACTCTCAATTGACAAAGTGAGGCCATCAAGAAAAAAGTCGCGAAGCCACAACCCTGGCCAGGAGGGCCAATCGCTCGCCTGCGACATTCTCAAACTGAGACACCACCGGAGGACGGACTGTAGGCGCGGGAGCGGAATTAATGTTCAGGATTTACTCTTACAGACCAGGCGTGCCGTTTCCGTTTAGAGGTATGATGGCCGCGTGAGCTTCAACTCGCTTCGTTCCCCGCGCCAGGACCGGATCGTGATCAGCGGTGTCGGCTGTGTCACACCGCTTGGGAATTGCCGTGAAGCATTGTGGGACGGCTACACGCATTCGAAGAGCGGCATTCGACGGATCGAAGCATTCGATTGCAGCAATTCTCCGGTTCAGATTGCCGGAGAAGTTCAGGATTTCGATCCGCTCAGTTTTTTCTCCGCAAAGGAAAGGCAACACGTATCGCGCACAGCCGGACTTGCGCTGGCCGCCGCGGGACAGGCCCTGCAAGACGCGCGAATAGAGACCGGCACACTCGATATCGAATCCCGGCGGCGTATTGGAGTCGTGCTCGGCAGCGGCGGCGGCGGCCTCGCGTTCACCGAACGGCAGTATGAGCACTGGTTCAGGGGCGAACCGCGCAAAGCCAGCGTTTATACCATTCCGACATCCACAATCGGCACACTGAGCAGCGAAGTGTCCATGGCCTATCAGCTTCGAGGCGCCAGCCACATGGTGTCCACCGGATGCACCAGCTCCACCGATGCGATTTACTATGCGTGTCAGGCCATCATGAGCGGACGCGCCGATGCCGTAGTTACCGGAGGTGTCGATGCACCACTGGCGCCCGGTATTCTTGCCGGATTTTGTCTCATGCGCATTTTGACCGAATCGTGGAACGACCGGCCCGCCCTGGCGTCGCGGCCATTTTCGAGAGATCGCGACGGTTTTGTTCTTGGAGAAGGCGCGTGGGTATACGTTGTCGAAACCGAACGGTCTGCGGTGGAGCGCGGAGCGCCCGTGTATGCGGAGATTCTCGGTTACGGTTCCACATGCGACGCACACCATCGCGTCCGGCTCGATGAGTCGGGTATCGAGCCCGCACGTGCCATGGGAATCGCAATCTCGGATGCGGGTCTCGACTTAAAAGACATCGACTATGTCAATCTGCATGGAACATCCACGGAACTTAATGACCGTATCGAAACCCGTGCACTCAAAACATGTTTTGGAAACCGCGCTCACTCCATCCCGATGAGCGCCACGAAATCCATGGTGGGCCATCCACAGGGGGCGAGTGGCGCCTCCGGAATCAGCGCGATTCTCTACGCCATGGAACAATGCAGGATCCCGGCGACGTTGAATCTGGAAGAACCCGATCCGGAGTGCGATCTGGACTATGTTCCGCTTACCCCGCGCAGTACGCCTGTGCGGTATGCTCTGGCAAACTGCATTGGATTCGGCTCCAAGAATTCGGCTTTGGTTCTCGGCAATCCCAGAAATGCCTGACCTTTCGGTCCGATCGAATGAGACCGAATTGATGGATGACCTTTCCCGGCCTGAAGCGGAATTCCTGGAGGCTTATAAAGAACTGGCGGCAGTCAACCGGTGGCTCGGAGGAATTCGCGCTGTCGAACGGTTCCTTCCGCACAGCGATGGACCTATCCGGATTCTCGATGTCGCCGCCGGCGGATGCGACGTGGGAGAGGCGTTGATGAAGGACACGAACTGTGATGTTGTCTCGCTGGACCTGAATCTTCGAGGATTGAAATTCGCTGTCCGCACCACTCCTGTCGCCGGAAATGCCCTTCAACTGCCGTTTCCCGATGGCTCCTTTGACGCAGTGATCAGTTCTCTTTTCTTCCATCACCTCTCCAGTTCGGAATGCATCCGGGTATTGTCCGAGATGTGGCGAACGACCCGGCGATTATTAGTCGTCAACGATCTCCATCGGCATCCGATCGCTCATGTTTCCATTCGGATACTTTCGGCTCTCCTGAGTAAGAGCACGATGTTCCGGAACGACTCTGCGGCGTCGGTTCGGCGAGCATTCAAACCCGCCGAGCTCATGGAAATTTCGCGCCAGGCTCGGGTTCCAGCCAGAGTGATTCGCAGCTTTCCGTATCGTCTCGTGCTGGTGGCAGTGAAATGAAGTCTGTGGATGTTGTCATCATCGGCGCAAGCCTGGCAGGTACGGCATGCCTGAGAGAACTGACACGTGCCAGAATTGAGGCTGTCGCCATCGAACGCGATCCGTTTCCGCGCGACAAAGTGTGCGGCGGATTTTTGTCTCCTGGTGCCGTGAATATTCTCGCGCAGCTGAATGTTCTGGATGCCCTGCGCACCGCAGGCGCTGTGGAGATACATGGTGCAAAACTGCGGACTGCCGGCGCCGTTACGGAGTTTTCATTTCGCCGGTCCGGACTGGGCGTTTCACGCAGGACACTGGATGCGGTGTTGGCAAATCATCCTGCGGTTCAGCAGGGAACGGTTGCTGCGGCGGAATCGCGTGCCGATGGGAGTTTTTCCGTTCAGTTGCAGTCCGGCCGTCAAATCCGCGCGGCAGTGGTCATCGATGCTGCGGGCAAACTGACCCTGTTTGGAAAACTGAGCACGTCGCCCCAATTCGGAATTCAGTTCTATGAGTCCGAATCGCGCGGCGCCGTCATGGATTTCTGGATTTTTCCGGACGGATACGGCGGCGCCGTCAGTATTGAGGGAGGCCGGTCGAATGCATGCTTTCTGATGAATAAGGATGCGCTGCCCCGCTATCTCGATAAGGCCGAGAAGGTCACTGGACCTGTGGCGTATCGATCGGCGGTGTCCGATTTCATTTCGATTGGCGATGCAGCGGGAATGATCGACCCGTTCTGCGGTGAGGGAATGCATCACGCACTGCATACTGGGCAGCTTGCGGCGTCATCTGTGATTCAGGGACTGGGCAGGCGCTGGACATACATCCAGATGCGACAGCATTACGAAACTCAGCGAACGCACTTTTGGGGTCGGAAGTGGGCGATGGCGCGAGCTGCACGGCATGCATTGAGTCATCCGAAGATTGTGAATGCCGCGCTGCGTTGGAATGCCGCATGGTTGGTTGATATGTTTTGGGGGCCGCAGCTGTAGGCGCGGTCTATGAGGGTGTGAAGGAATGCGAAATCGAGTGGCGGTAGGGGCGGTCTATCAAGAAATCCCTCTCCCAACGGGAGAGGGCGGCCGAAGGCCGGGTG
>JBGPBY010000023.1:0-25838 GCA_041481485.1 Terriglobia bacterium | reverse complement strand
TGGATCAATGTCACCAGGTCCATTAATCAACGGACAACAGACAAACTCACAATTGACGCCGCCCCTAATCTCAGAATCAGGGGCCCGTCCCGGAATTAACCCGCGGATACTTTCCGCGGCGAGCGTGTTGCAACGGCTCCGATAAGCGCACCCAACAAGACCACCCACAGTACGGAAAATGCCATGGTCGGACCGTGATAGCGGACGATTAGCGTCGAAGTTGAAATCAGCACCGTGCGAAGGAAACGGTCTGCGGCATTGAAGAACATGCCGACACGCCCCATGAACGCGTTTGGAACAACGTGCAGCATCGCCGCCGTGCGAGCCACTCGACACCCGGCATTTCCAAGGCCGAAGATGCTCATTGCCACGAAGTATCCCGTGGGAGTTCGATAGAGCATGAACATGGTGACCGCGGCCAGACATAGCGTCATCGTTACCGTGATTACCGGATTGGCTCCCCGCCTGTTCGCGATAATCGGAATGAATACTCCGGCCATCAACGCACCCACTGCAAACGTAATTTCGCCGCCGCCAAAAACTCTCGCGGAAGCAAGCAGAACATCCTTCACATAAACCGGGAGCAGGTAGTTGTCGACCATCACCAGAACGAACGGTACAAGCGTGCACGCGAAAAAAATCGACGATCGTGCATGGCCGTATAGCCAGTGCCAGCCTTCCGCCATCATCCGCCAGGCGCCCGCCGACGGTGCTCCAGCTTTCAGGTGAGTGGATTCATACGGAAGCGTCGACTGAACCGCAAAGCTGAAAAGATAAGTAGCGGCGTCAACGAGCAGGATCAGCCACAGCGGAACACGGTCGACAAGCATGCCCGCGAGTCCGCCCGAGATCATCGATGCGGTTTGTCCCTGAATTTCCATGAGTCCCGTCAACGACTGGAAGTGCCGGGGCTCAATAATCTGCTGCAGAAATGCGTATTTCGCAGGGTAGTGCAGCGTGTAGTACATCATGCCGCAAAAGTAGCTCGTCATCAGTTGCCACACCGAGACGTGCCCCGAGAAGAATGCGAATGCCGCCATGCTCAATGTCGCCGTCAACCCGAAGAGTTCGCCAATCAGCAGCATGGTCTTTCGGGAGTGCTTATCGATCCATGACCCGTAGTAGGGCATGAACAGAAACAGCGCGATCGTGGTGCCGATGGTGACATACCCGTAAACCTGGTCTCCATTTTGGCGATGGACGAGCAGCCACGGTATGGCAACAATCGTTATTCCAGAGCCGATGGAACCGGTGATGTTGGCGAGCAACAAACGCTGAACGCGGGAGTCTCGAATCAGATCTTTCATCGATTCGGTTCTAAAATCTCAACGTTGCCGCAATTGTCATTGACCCGATGATAGAGGAATGCTGGAGGAAGTGAATAGTCCGGAATACACAACCGGCTGTGGTCGATGCGAGCGAATCGCTCGTCAACAATTGCTGTCCCTTCGATTGTGCGCGGTCATAGACTGCGCCTACAGTTTCCGGAGCAGCGGGACCATCTTCGATTTCAGAATCCGCCGGTCCCGCGTTAGAAGTGGAATATTCTCGATGATACTCGTGGCGGCAATAATCTCATCTGCAGGGTCAGATTTGAAATCCAAACCGGTGCTCTCTTTTGCAATGGCGGGCGTTCAGCATTCCAATTCACTCCGGTTGAAAGAAGATCGCCCTTTATTTTGATCTTCCCTTTCATCGAACCTATCATGCGTTCGTTTTCCACGGTGTCCATCGGAAGTACTCGCGCAAGCGGACGGCCTCGCTTGGTCACAATGAGTCCGCCACGGTCGAGGTGCTCCAGGACGCTCAGACACTTTGCTTTGAATTCAGTTGCCGTCATCGTCTTTCCCCTGCTCATGACAAAAGTATCCTACAGGACCAGATTGATGACCAGTCTGAACTTTAGATCACTATCCGCATGGGTCAGCGGCCGGTCATTTGCTCCATTCTTTCCGGATAACGCGCGCCGTGCACCGTGATCCGGGCGGCAGCGTTGTTGATTTCAGCAATGTCAGCGGGAGAGAGCTTTACCTGTAGCGCTCCATTATTTTCATCAAGGCGATGCAGCTTCGTCGTGCCCGGAATCGGAACGATCCACGGTTGCTGAGCCAGCAGCCATGCCAGCGCGATCTGAGCCGGGGTCGCATTCTTTCGCTTTGCAATGTCGTTCAGCAAATCGACAACCGCCTGATTGGCTTTTCTCGCTTCCGGCGTAAAGCGAGGAACTACATTTCGGAAGTCCGTGCTGTCGAATGTCGTGTCCTCGTTGATTTTTCCAGTGAGGAAACCTTTACCCAGCGGACTAAAGGGAACGAAGCCGATTCCAAGCTCCTCGAGTACAGGCAGCACGTCTTCTTCGGGCTTTCTCCACCACAGCGAGTATTCGCTCTGCAACGCGGTTACGGGCTGAATGGCATGGGCACGGCGGATGGTTTGCACGCCTGCCTCGGAGAGACCAAAATGTTTCACCTTGCCTTGCTGGATGAGGTCCTTCACAGCTCCCGCCACGTCTTCGATCGGCACGTTCGGATCGACACGATGCTGGTAAAGAAGATCGATCACATCGGTCTTCAGCCGCTTCAGCGAAGACTCCGCAACCTCTTTGATGTGTTCCGGCCCGCTGTCCAGTTCGGTCCACCTGCCGGTATTGCCCGGAGACGGTTTGAACCCGAACTTGGTGGCAATCACCACATTTTTTCGGAATGGCGCAAGCGCTTCGCCCACCAGTTCTTCATTGATGAACGGACCGTAGACCTCGGCGGTATCAAAGAAAGTCACACCGCGTTCAACAGCGGAACGAATCACAGAGATCATCTCCACCTTGTCGTGCGGCGGTCCGTACCCAAAACTCATCCCCATGCAGCCGAGTCCCAGGGCCGATACTTCCAGATTACTATTTCCGAGTTTTCGCTTCTCCATGGTGTCTCCTTCAGGATTTTGGCGCCCAATGTTTCGGATTGTCCCATTCTCTGGGGTGAGGAACACACAACTCTTTGCGTCGGGCTCGCCTATTCGAACGGTTCGCAGATTCTCATTAAACTTTCCCTGCCGTGTCTCAATGCAAGCCGCCGCAGCCGGAGAAAAACCTGAGCGGTGATGAATGCGTCGCCAGCTGCAGTGTGCCGGTCGTGAGGAATCACTCCAAAGACATCGCACAGCGCGTCCAGGGTAAAGCGTCGAAGCGGCGGCCTTCCGGAAAAGGCGCCGGCTTTCTGAAAATGCAGTGCCAGATTCATCGTGTCGAGGACGCGGTTGAATATCGGGATTCCCCAGTGCCGGCCGCAGGCCTGATCCAGCGCCGCAACATCGTGACCGATATGATGTCCAACAATCACACCATCCCTGAGGTATTCCAGAAAACGTTCGAGAGCTTGAGGCTCTTCCATACCGGCACGGCTTTCATCGCGAGTCACCCCATGGACGGTTACTGAACTGCTGTTCTCCGACATTTTGAGCAGGGCTTCGAAAGAGTCCTCCAGCAGAATGTCTCCGTTGTGCACAGCAACAGCCCCAATGGTAATAATTCGATCGGTGTACGGGTCGAGTCCGGTCGTCTCCGTATCCAGCACGACAAAACGCACGTCGTCGATTGGCGTGTCATCGCTCCATGTGGCGTCGAAGCACTTGCGATAACGGTCAATAAATGGAGGTTCCGTCACAGTGCCTGGAGCCATGCGGGGTCTGCCGTAAATTCGAGAAGCCTGAGAATGGATCGAAACCCGCTCTTCAATACCTGGCGGTCCAGGCGGCTCAGCAGCGCTGGCGGCAGTTCCGCACCATCGGTGCCCTGGCTGATGCCGATTCGTCCCTGTTGCCAGAGCACAATGCGGAAGGTTTCCGCCGCTTCCCGAAATATCGATTCGTGTTCGGGGATCAGCCCGCGGGCCATTGTGAAACGTTCCAGTGTGGATGTGCCGTGAACTTTCCTCGCGGCCATTCCAAATACGCGGCCGACATCGACCAGAGGCTGCAGGGCGCTGTGCTCCAGGCGAAACACGGCGGTCTCTTCGCCGATTTCATCGACGACAGCATCATGAAAGAACGTCAGTGGCGGAAGGCTGGCCAGGCAGTCATTGGCCAGTACTCGCAGGAATGAATTGTCGACGTCGGCTGCAACCGCGTTTTCAATTTCGCGCCAGGGTGACGGATTTCCGTGAATGCACCGCACATCAAAGAGCGGATGAGCCAGATACATCTCCTTTAGAATGGGATCCCGCACCCAGTCCATGTACCTTTGCTTCCATTCGTCCCGGCTTGCAAAGTAGAAATCGGGTGGAAATGGAGTTTCGGCAGGAGGCAAATATCCGCATTCACCAAGCGAATCTTCCAGGCGGCGGTAGGCGTCAACCGCCGTTTCGCGATCCCGCTCGCCGTCCAGAATCATCAGCACCTGAGGGCGAACTTTGGTTATGGACTCTCCGCGCCCACTCGATCCAAAAAGACACCAGGTGATGGGCAACTCCGACGCGCCAATGAGCGAGATGACGCGATTCACGATGAGCGCATCCGCCAGCGCTGTGAATCGTGCCAGCCAATCGACCGCGCCCGCACTGGTGAGGTGTTGCAACGTGAAAGCACGAGTCCTTTGATTGAGGCCGCGCAAAACCTGCGTGTCCGGTGCGAGCGGAATTTCGCGGAAAATGGAATTCGGCTGGTCTCCGAAGACGGGTTGCAATTCCCGGGACGTCACCATCGCATTCGGCCGGCCCTCCAATGTGCCGTCCGATGTGATCAGAAGCGCAGCGGCGCCGGCACGGCCCATCTCGAGAATGCCGTCGGTTACCGATGCATCTGTAGCCATCGTGACCGGCGCCGGCAATTGCAAACTTGAGACGGGTTTCAGGGAATCGCCGCCACCGCCTTCGATCCATTGCATCAACGTGTCTGGAGTCAACACAGCGCGAGCTCTGTTTTTCGCATCGAGCACTACGATCGAGTCCGACCCGGCAGCCCTCATGGTTCGCGCAGCATCGCGGATACTTACATTTTCGCTGCAGCTCAGTAGCTTCTTCCGTCCCGCGAGATCCCTCAGAAATATGTTGGGTGGGCTGCGTCTTTCCTCTGTGGACTGATACTCCCCGGCGACATTGCTGTAGGCGGCGGTAAATCGCCGCGCGTAGGGATACTTCAACACGAGGGATTCAAACTCAATGGCGGGAAAAACGTAAACCACCACGTCACTTGAGGACCTTGCGGAGTATGCATAAGAACCGCCGTCGTTGAATTGTTCGATTCCGAGCATGTCGCCGGGCCCGCGAACATCACAGAGCACTGCGTTCTCTCCCGCTTCGTTCCACAGGGAGACCGTACCCTGCTGAATCACAAATACGCGCATCTGATAGGGTTCGCCCTGCCACACAATGTATTCGTTCGCCTCGAAAAAGCGCACGCGGCCCTGCCCGCAGAGTTCGAGCAGGTCGCCGTCCCCCACGGCATGAAACGGTGGATGTTGCTTGAGGAAGTCGGCAACACGATGGCTGATGGCAGCAGTTTCCACAGAACTCCTTCGAAATAGACAATCCTAACGGCGTCCGAATGGAATTGAAATAGGACTGTGCGGATCTTTTGCAATAAATGAGCGGAGGACTCTGTTCCGGAAACGGTGAGATCTGCTAGTCTCCGTTAGATGCACGAACACAGCCGGGTGACTTACCACGAACTTATCCAGCGATTAAATGATCCATGGCTCGCAGTGGTGGATGTGCTGCCTGAGGAATCGTACGGGGAAGCCCACATTCCCGGCGCCATCAGTCTTCCGCTTCCGGAAATCCGTGTGAGCGGACGGAGCATACTGCGGGATCTGAACCGCGAGATCGTCGTCTACTGTGCCGGGCCGGCGTCGACGTTATCGGTGGAAGCCGTGGTCGTGCTGAAGGAGCTGGGCTACCAAAATGTAAGACGTCTTGAAGAAGGACTGAGTGGATGGAAGAAAAACGGCGGTGCTGTCGAACGACATGTCGTTTCCAGGGCCGCGGCTCCGAAGCTTAAGAAAAAGTCTGCCGGCCTTTCCCGCGTTCTGGTAATGCTCGAAAAGAGTTCATTTCTCACACTGTTGGGCGCCTGGCTTGGAATGGTTGCGATTTTCGGGCTGATTTACGCAACAATGCCCATGGTCCTGGGAAGTGACGCCGGCCTGAAGGAAAACGGCCGAATGCTTGGCCGGTCTCTGCCGGATCTCATGACCGCGCTCTATTTCAGCTTTGTGACAGCCACATCGGTCGGCTTCGGAGATGTCGTGCCGGTTGGACCGATCCGAATATTCGCCGTGCTCGAGAGCGGGCTGGAGCTGCTGTTATTCGGCGTGATTGTGACCAAGCTGGTCCAAAGCAGGCAGGAAGAACTGATTGAGGAAACTCACCGCATCGCGTTCGAGGACCGTCTGGCCAGAGTCCGAACCAATCTTCACTTTGTGCTGATGGAGCTTCAGCAGATCGAAGCCGAATGTCACAACAGGGCTTTCGCTCCGGATCGAATCATGCCGCGGATTGAAAGCGTCATCATGGTCTTCGTCGGAGAACTCAAATCGATTTACGATTTGCTGCGACAGTCTCATGAAACTCCAATGGATACGATCCTGGAAAGCATGCTGGCGAGCCTGACCGCGAATCTCCGTCAACTCCGGGATCTGCTGGACCGGAGCCCTGAGGGGGGCGATTCCTCGGATTCCTTTGCCGCATTGGCATTCAATGCCGTCCTGAACCCGCATCTGAAGTCGATCCACCGTTTGGCCGAAGATATCTGCTCGGAGTGCATGCCCCGGGATAAATCGCCGGAATTGAAATACTGGCTGAATGAGATTGAGAGCCTGTCGCAGTTTTGATGAGCGGAATATGTCGCCCCTTGCCAGTCGACCGTTCATGTGTCACAGTGTGACACATGAAATCGATTTCGATTCGAGAGCTGCATGAAAAAACAGGGGAATGGGTTCGAAAGAGCGAAAAGCTCGGAGGAATCACCGTAACTGATCGCGGCAAGGAAGTCGCTCGAATTATACCGATTGAAAACGTTCCAACTGTTAACCCGTTTAATGCACGCAAACTGCGCAAGGGGTATTCGCGCATGCTTGGTTCGCTGAATCGGGGCACAGACAGTACAAAACTGGTTTCTGACGACAGGGATCGGAAGTGAGTTATTTCGATTCAGCGTACATTGCCAAATTTTATGTTGACGAACCGGAGAGTGACGCCGTGCGCCGTTTGGCAGAGTCGCTTGGGCGCGTGCATTGCTGTGCTCTTGGACGCATCGAGGTCGCTGGTGTCTTTCATCGCAAGTGGCGCGAAGGTGCATTTACGGAACGCGAGTTTCGCGAAGTCTCGGCCCAGTTTTCCGAGGATTGTGTTCTTGGGCTGTGGACCTGGCTTTCGGCTACAAACGAGTTGATTGCGAATGCGGCGGAATCTCTTCGGTCGTTGAGTAAAGTAACTGCGATTCGATCGGCAGACGCATTGCATCTGGTTTGCGCCAGAGAGAATGGGCTGCCGCGTCTCTACACCAACGATCGGCAAATGATTCGAGCTGCGAAGGCATTCGGTGTCGAAGCCGTCAGCATCTAATAACACACTTGCTTCAGTGGAGCGATTGACATCTCATTGAGGAAGCGCTTGGCTTTCTCCGTGCTGTGGCGCGCTTTCGCGATCCTGGGAAGTTTCATTTTTAGGCCAACCACCGATGAGGACAGCCTAACTATCGATATAGTTATAGTCAAGACAATTCTCAGTGGCGTTTCGGTCGATCCGAATGCAGCGGCCGGTTGCTGGTCCGGCCCGCAGGGGTTATCCTCTTGACCGCTTATCGTCGAATGCTCAAATGAAAGAGGTGCTGCAAGCATGCCAAATACAGTTCGACTTCACCGGGTCCTGCGGACGACTCCAGAGCGGGTCTATCGCGCGTTTCTCGATCCCGACGCAATGGTCAAGTGGCTTCCACCAAACGGATTCACGGGTAAGGTTCATCACCTGGATGCAAAAGTTGGGGGCTCTTACAAGATGTCGTTCACGAATTTCACGACGGGCCATAGCCACTCGTTCGGAGGAGAGTACATCGAGCTGGTTTCGAATGAGCGAATTCGCCACACCGACAAGTTCGACGATCCCCATCTCACCGGCACAATGCTGGTCACAGTAACCCTGAAGAAGGTTTCCATCGGCACCGACGTGGATATCGTGCAGGAAGGAATACCCGATGTCATTCCGACCGAGGCTTGTTATTTAGGCTGGCAGGAATCGCTGGTGCTTCTGGCGAAGCTTGTTGAAGCTGAGGTTCGAGAGTAATAAGAAAGACCGTGAACCGGAGAATTTCGAAGATGTCACTCACAACGGTGTTGTTTTTCATCGCAGGCATGGTGACGCTGGGCTTCGCCGACTTTGCAACCAAGCAGACTTCGGGGCGCATCAGCCCCGCACTCGGCACGCTGATTTATGCCGCGTCGGCGATAGTGCCCGCGTTGATCTGGACGATTTGGGCTCGCGCCCATGCGCCACTTCTCGTAACTCGTGTGGGAGGCATGTGGGCAGTACTGACTGGTCTTGCATTCGGAGTTTTCGCCGGAATTCTTTTCTTCCTTTTTTCCAAGGGAGTGAATCTCTCGGTGGGCACCCCTGTTATCCGTCTGGGCGGCATTGCATTCGCAGCCATGCTTGGCATCATCGTTCTACGCGAAGGGTTCAGTCTTCAGTCCCTCGCCGGCTTTGTATTGGCAGCACTCGGAATTCTTTTGATTGCGATGCGTTGATGGTTCAGGAGCAATTCTGGCTGTAGGGGCGGTCCATGACCGCCCCTACAGTGGGGAGTCGCTGAGCGATCTGTCGCGAATTACTTTGAGTTCGATTTGGACTTTGCTTCTGTTGCAGGAGCTTTGCACATCCAGTTCGAGCCGTCTTTCAAATCGCCGGTTCCTTTGTATTCCGCAAACTGAGGATAGGGACAAAGGGGCCGCGTCATGCCCTCCGCTCCCCTTCCTGTCATCTGATCCGGAGCAATTCCTTTTTCGACCCACTTTTCCATTGTGCCGATGGAGTCGAACGAATTGACGCCGGGTCCGTTGCCGCAGTGCCCCATGCCGGGAACCATAAACAGGCGCATCCAGCTGCTCTGATTCTTGCCCATCTTGTCGAGCACCGAATCGTAATACATCACTGTGTTTTCCGGAGTGATTGAGGTGTCGGCCCAGCCATGCGTGATCAACAGTTTGCCGCCACTCGATTTGAACTTGCTCAGATCGGGATTCACGGCATCCACATAACTGAGCTTTTGATCGATCAGTTTCATGTCGCGATCGATATCGAAATTGTGCCAATCCAGATTCGGATCGTTGAAAGCAATGCGCACGATGTCGAAGTTTCCGCCGTTCATTTGAGTGGGTGCGCGCTGCGCTCCGATAGCATTACCCAATGCCTGACCGGAAAAAATCAGTTCGCCCTTGGAGTTCTTCACGCCGCCATAAAAGGTTTCCACCGTTTTCAACTGAGGCGCGGTAAGACAGGTGGCATCATCTTTTCCGGCCGCACACATCAATGTCGAAAAATCCACGTGACACTGTTCCGGGTTGTTCAGGAATCCTTCTTTAAGGGTGTCACATGTCTTTGTGACCAGTTGATTCACGAGTGCGGCCTTCTCGGTGGTTAGAGTTTCTTCCGGATGCCGGGAAAGCTCCACGCCGTGCGCCACGCCGGAAGTCCACATATGAATGTGACGATTGGCAAGAGATCCGGCAATGATGCCGTCATAATCATCCGGATAACGCTGCGCTTCCATAACGGCCATTCGGCCGCCAGTGGAGCAGCCTTTGAAGTACGAAAATTTTGCCGATTGGTCGTAGAAGACCTTAACGATCTGTTTGGCCTTCAGCGTCATTTCGTGTGTGGCGCGATAGCCGAAGTCGATCATCTTTTCCGGATGGCCGATGGCCCAGTCGCCCCCGGATCCCTGATGTCCGGTATCGGTTCCCGCTGTCGCATATCCCAACCGTAGCGCCTGGGGCATTTCGTTGCTCAACCCCTGAATCGAGCCGGCAAATAGGCCATTGCCTACACCCATGAATTTCCCGTTCCAGTTTTGAAGGGGCAGCCATAGTTCCATTTTGATCAGCGAATCGGAGCTTGGCTTAAGATCCAACCGCACCTGGCAGTGAGCCGGGATATTGGCCGGAGGCGCGCCACCTCCACGTGCACCGGCTCCGCCTCGGCCTCCTGCGGCCGCTTGTTGTCCCGCTTGAGGCGCCGCACCTTGTGGCGCGTCAGCCGGGGCCAACGGGGGAGCACCGCCCCCGCGAGCGCCCCCTGCGCCACCTCGGTTGCCCCCGCCTCTGCCGCCTCCGCCGCGCGCGGGCGGCGGACCTTCAGGAACAATCACAGCGCTGGTGATTGTCGCGTTCGCGAGTTGAAAACCTGCAAGATTCTCGCACGGCGTTGGCGCGGCTGCGGCGCCAAGCAATACCAAAGCGATACTGATGATCATGGTGGCCTCCCCTCGAAGTTCAGTCCCGGACTGTTATTTTGCGCTGAAACTATCACAGAAGCGGATCGGCGGCACGAACTGGTTCATTTAACGGATGCGCGGAGGCGAGCGTTGCGGACCCAGCTTCGAAATTTCCCAATTCCCTTGTTACTGCAGCGGGGTTTTCTCAGACCGTTGATCTTCGACTACGATTTTGAGTCTCGGCGTGGACACGTCATTGAACTCGTCTGGTGTGAGAAATCCCCGATCCCGCAGCTGTTGAATCAACACGACAACATACCCCTGGATCGCAAGTCCCCATAACAAGGAATGGACTAGCCCCGGTCTGTGCTCCATAAGCATGATGTCCGCAGCTGCAAACCATTCGGGGCTGTAGCCCTGCCCCGCTTCCTTGTCCAGAAGGTCCAGGAGAAAGTGATCCACTGACGTGCCCGGGGTCACGTGTGTCAGCAAAATCAGTGCCTCTGTTCTTCTACCGGTTCGATAAATCGAATCAATCAAGTCCACAGGCAACGGTTCGCCAGGAATCTGGATCAGGGCATCCAGAGAATTATCGATCACAGCGAAATCCGGCTCTTCCTTTATTCCGGTCAAATGGGACTCCAGATTTTTTCGAATTTCGGGAAGAGCGAATTTTGATTGAGAGGCCCAATAAGCACCCCACGCCTGGTCGCGAGCCTCGCGCGATTGCAGCAGCGCCTGAACCTCGGCCCGCGTGGGCACAACTGGCGGACTCTGCTGTGCAAACGAAATCGCGGAGCTAAGAATCAGAAATACAAACAGAGTGGTTCTTATATTCATCGCTTGCTCCACTTAGCTGGTCTCTGAACGTCATTCCGTCGAATGCTTCGCCCGCAAGCCGTTGCAGGACTCTGTCCTGGAAGTCGTCACTGAATCAACTTCACGTCCGCGTTCAGCGTAGCGCCTTCCATCACCTCAATGGCCTGGCCCTGAGCTTCATACGTCGACATGAACTCTGGGTTCATGTATGCCGTACCTGCAGGTGCGGATTCCCACGCATAGAGATCGTAGGAACCGGCGACCACCCCGCGAATTTCAAATTGTCCATTGCCACGATTGCTAGCCGTGTTTGGAAAATTTATTTCCGCAATATCCGTAAACGCATCCGGATCACGCGGCAACAAGTAGAAGGTTGAAGCCTGCGGCGGCTGGCCGTTGGGCCCGACGATGGACGTCACAATGTGGCCGGAGACTTTGCCGCCGGCGTCGGCGCGCATGCCAATATCGATTCCCGATATTTCACCGCCTTCGGTCACATGGAGTCGTGAAGCGTTTCGTCCATCGCTTGTGCCGGGATAGAATGTCCTCGCAAAGTTGTCCTGCGCGTTCCCCCGTCCGCCGCGGCGCGGCGTGACACCAACATAGTAGTCACCCGGAGGCAGCCAGAAGAGCCGGTATTCGCCGCGATCATCGGTTTGCTTGGAATTCAGCGACTGCAGCACCATCCCCGCGTTCTGATATGCCACCTGAAAGGCGCTGATCTGTGCGCCGGAGAGAGGTTGTCCGTTGGGATCGCGTACGCGGCCGCTGACTGTTGCGCCGCGAACCATGGACATTTTCACTTCCTCCGCCGGCTGTGACGGATTCACCGAAGCTGTTGCCGCTACGGCCGTCGGCAGTGAAATGCCTGCATTTACCGGAGCCTTCGTGCCGAAATAACCGTCCCTCTGTGCGCGAACCTGATACCGGCCGGGGGCCAGATTGCTAAAGAGAAAGTGACCGCTCGCATCGGTGATTCCAATGAGCTGGGGAGGAGCTGCTGCCCGCGCGGCGTTAGGCAATGTCTGCGGTGCCGGTAATCCCAGTAATTGTGCCTCCATCCGAGTTGCCGCTGCTGCGACAGCCTCCGGAGAAACTGCCAACGGCGCAGCCTCAATCAAATCGTCCACCTGCTGCCGCATTTCCGGAGTCAGCTTCGAACTCGGCGTGTAGAGAGACGAAATCAGTTCCGCCGAATTCATCGGGTATGGTCCCTGCAGTGTGATCGTCACGCCGGGCACCCCTTCGGTGGAGCCGGGGCGCGTGATGTGAATATCGAGCTCGCCTCTGTTTTCCTGCGGCAGAACTTGTAAGGAGGTGAACAGGAGAAGTAATACGACGCCTGCGACGAGGCTTGCCATTCGTATAGGTACGGTTCTTACCTGGTCCATAGGTGCGGTTCCGATTGCCGGAGATGATATCAAAGCGGCGAGCGGGAGCGGGCGGTCATAGTTGCAAGGAATGCGAATCAAGAAATACCTCTCCCAACGGGAGAGGGTGGCCGAAGGCCGGGTGAGGGGTACCGCACGTAAAAATTGCTACTTGTGGTACCCCTCACCCGACCCTCTCCCGTTGGGAGAGGGATTTCTTGATTCGCATTCCTTCAGAAGCGCAGGCCTTTGACGTAGGACTCCAGTTCGGATCGTTCGCGGTTTAGACGAATCTGCGCCGAAAGGTCCGTCGCAGGAGCATCGATCTCGAGCGAAATTTGCTCGACGATCGCTTCTACCCGTGCAATCTCCGTCGCGATTGCTTCGGAGGATTGCCGGCTCGCGCCTGGAGATTGTTCACTTTCGTGCGCCTGCCGGACAGTTTGAATTGGTGGTTGAGGTGGGAATTGCTCGGCTTCTCTGAGCTTCTCCTCCAACAGGGACTTTTCCTGGGTTACATTCGACAGCCTTGCCTGCAGTCCGGCCAATTCATCCTTTGCTGCCTGAAGCTGCTGCCGTTCCAGTTCCGATTCCCTGACCTGGGATTCGAAATTGTGCTTCTGGGTTTCCCGTGCAAGCTCAGCTTCGGAAATAACTTCTTTGATGCGTCTCTGCGCTGCGGCATCGCTGGCCTCGATGGCATCCTTCTGTCTTTGCTCGAACTCCAGGCTCAGTTTTGCGAACTCGATGTCAAAGCGGGCGAGTAATTCGCGGGTGACCTTCTTTCGCGATTCCTCCTCCGCCTGTCTGATCTTGCCTTCCTGTTCCTCGGCGAAGTTGCGCAGCTTGAGTTTGGCTTCGCTACGACGGCGGATGGATTCCTGGGGTTTCAAATCGGGCTCAAGTCCCAATTCCTGCATGGTCCGGCGTGTCCACTCCAAAGCATCCACATAGGAATCGTAGATTGCAGACGGTGGGATTCCGGCGCATTCCGCCTGGTCCCAATCGCCGGATTCGTAGGCGATCACACATTGAAGCGCAATTCCCATGAGTCCACGATGATCGATGAGAGCAGACTTCAGTTCCGGAGCCAGAGGCAGGAGATCCAGTGCGCTGGACATGGGACGGTCCAGCAGCGCATCCAGCACCGAGAAAAGTCCGACAGTAAAGAACTGGTCCGAATTTTTCTGGTTCGTCGCGAGCGCCAGTTGCTGGCACATTCGCGCGCGGACCACTGCGGTGATCGTCAGCTCGCCGGGCTTATCGTTCATCTGCCCGTAAAGGATCAGACCGGCCCAATTGCCGATACGGCGGCTGCCGACAAGAATGATTGCATGCCGGATCGATTCAACTTCATTTGGCAGCGAGTGCATCGCGGAGTTTACATAACGCAGCAGCTTGTAGCTGAGCCCGACGTCCTGCGATACAGTCTGGTCCAGCTCTTCGGTCGTGAGTTTGGGATCCTGCAGCTTGGCAATCAGGCGGAGCGCCGTCATGCGGTTGGCCGGCATTTTGTCTCCGCTGACAACTTGCGGTTTGCAGATAAACGGACCCTGGTAGTAGTCGAATTTCAGTGTTTTGAAGTACTCAAAGTCTTCGTGGGTTTCGATGTTCTTTGCCTGAATCCGGACCTCAAACTCTCGAAGCAGTTCGATTTGCCCGCGAATGGTTTCGCGGTGGAGTGCCTTGACGTCGAGATTGACGATGTCTGTAAGGGCCAGGATGGGGCGGAGCCACTCCGCATACTTGACGAGATTGAATGCGAAAACGTAGCCTTCCGTCGCAAGCTTCGACAAAACATCCAGCATCGTCGTATCGGGAATGGTGTCTTCTGGAAGTTGCAACACGACCCGCTCCTTGGGCAGAGACTCGCAGAAGCCGCTGAGCAGGAAATTGCGGCTTACGGTAACGAAGGCAAGGTGTGGCCCGATGACGCGGTCCAGACCGATCTCCAGGAAGGTATCCAGAAGGACCTGCGCCGTTGCCTGATCGCCGTTCGCGAAGGCCGGCGAATCCAGGCCGTTGTGGCGAAGCAACAACTCGTAGGCGAAAACCTTCAAATCTTCGCGATAGATGGGTTGCCGTGCGACGAATGCCTGGTCCTTCCGGGCCGGAGTTTCGGGAGATGAAGCGTGCGGAAGCGACGGTTCCGTCACACTGGTCAGCGGTTCAGTTCTCACAACGCGTAGTCCTCATGTATTAACTTCATTGGCGCACGAACAGGCGGCCCTTCGACATTTTTGTCAAACGGCCTCGACCGAAAACACCTTTCCGTCTCGGCGAAAAATCTTCGCGTCTGATCTTGTATCGTTACGAACGGATAAATCTTTAGGGGAACCTTGAATTTTGCCGGAGGGACGGTCCCCCTGTAGGCACGGTCTATGACCGCGCGCAGTTTTTCAGACTGGGATTTTCAGTAAACGAGAAATTCTGCGCGGTCACAGACCGCGCCTACAGAGGGATGCCCCAATACGCGGGATAGGGGTGTTTGCCGAATGATATTCCACCGGCTTACGCCGGTGGCTAAGGAACTGCCGCCGCTAACGCGGCTGGGAACGCAACTGTCTCTTTACATTAAGAGCGATGCCGTGATTTGCTTCCACATTCAGAGGCAGAACCATGAAACGATTACCCCAACTTCTGACGCCATTCGCGATCTTCGCTATCGCTGTCTCTTCGCTCGGTACAACTCCGGAGGAGCGCAAGGCATACCTGGACAAATTCCTTCAAACCGTGCCCGCGGTTGCCTCATTCAACACATGGCTCGAGCGCACGCATGAACTTCCGCCGGACTATGACTTGCTTCCCAAAACGAACGAGTTGCCAGACCCGCTGCATTTCGTGAACGGGAAGACGGTGAAGTCGGCCGACGACTGGAAAGCCCGCCGCGCCGAGATCTTTGCGTTGGAGGAAAAATATGATGTGGGTACGTTTCCGCCAAAACCTAAGCTCGCGAATGTTGTCGTGCTCAGCGAAAACAACGCCAATGGCCAGATCACACGCAGCCTGCGTCTTGAGTTTGGGCCGGACCAGAAGGCGACGCTGCGGGCCACCATCACGATACCAGCCGGTGCAGGACCTTTCCCCGTCATGATCAGCCCGAGCATCAACGCGCCTGGCGCCGCGGCGTTCGGTGGTGTGGCGTTGGCCCGCGGCTATATCTCGGCAGGTTTCGCTGGTAACGACGGCCAGAACGATGCCAATGCATATGTCCCGCTGTATCCCGAATTTGATTTCGCCGATCTTCCTCGCCGTGCGTGGTCCGCTCAGATGCTCGTCGACTATCTCTACACACTGCCGCAGGTCGATACGGCGCACATCGCTCTGAATGGCTACTCCCGCGATGGAAAGATGGCCTTGATCGCCGCCGCTCTCGATACGCGAATCGCGGCCGTGATTCCCGGAAGCACCGGCGTTGGCGGTGTGATGCCGTGGCGGCTGGGCAGCGAGCGCGGCTTCGGCGAAAGTATCGAAAGCACGACGCGAAATTTCCCTACATGGTTCGTTCCACGCCTCCGTTTCTTCTCCGGCCGGGAGGATCGACTGCCTGTCGACGGCAACTTGCTTGTGGCGCTGGTGGCTCCGCGGGCATGCCTTATTACGTATGGCAACAACGATGAAGTTTCGCAGCCATGGCCCATGGAGCAGGCCTATCACTCGGCGCTGCGAGCCTATGAAGTATTGGGGAAACCCGACGCCTTGGGCGTGATGCACAGTCCCGGATATCACGGCGCCAATGACGTTCAGGCCGCGATGAACTGGCTGGACTTTCAATTCGGAAGGTCCCAGACCAAGTGGACCAATGAATTCGTGTATCCGTGGGACTACGACACGTGGAAGGCGCAAGTCATAGAAACCGTCGACGTTTCCAAATATCCCTCCCGCAAACTCACCGATACACTCAACACCTCCGGCGGCCGGACCATCGCGTCGGTTGCCGATTGGGAAAAGAAAGGGGCCGAAATCCGTAAGTCCGTCGAGTGGATGCTTGGAGACAAAACGCCCGGCTCGCTCGCCACTCCCTTCCCGCTGCCGAAACTGGGCGACCCGTCGCAGCCGGCCGCGCCACCGCGAGGCGGCCGCGGCGGTGCGCAAAATGCGACGTTATTCGACGACATTCATGGCACCAAGGCCAGCGGCAATTCTTATGGCTGGATCAGCGCTGCGGTGCAGCGAACCACCAAACGCAAGATTACCTTTCCGAGTCCGTCTGGCTTTGGCGTCATCGAGGCCGACCTTTTCACGCCCAACAATGCTGCCGCGGACGTCAGACTACCGGTTGTCATCTGGTTGCACGGCTACAGCTCTTCGCTCGGCTATAGCTGGGTCTATCACTACGACATTCATCCCGTGCTCGCGCTGGCTCAGGCAGGATACGCCGTCCTCGCCTTTGACCAATCCGGCTTCGGCTCGCGTCAGGTCGAGGCGGCCGCTTTCTATAACAAATTCCCGCGATGGTCGCAGATGGGACATATGGTGGATGACACCAGGGCCGCCATCGATGCACTGTCCAAAGAGGCACAGGTGGATTCCAGCCGGATCTATCTGCTGGGCTATTCCCTGGGCGCGAATATTGCGCTGCATACGGCTGTTCTCGACCCGCGCGTGAAAGGCGTGGTCAGCCTGAACGGTTTTACACCAATGCGTACGGACACTGCAGACAAAGGAACCGGTGGCATTGCTCGGTACTTCCGCGAACACGATCTGCTGCCGCGTATGGGAGCTTTCGCCGGCAAAGAAACACGACTGCCTTACGACTATGACGAACTGATCGCTGCCATCGCGCCGCGCCCCGTTTACGTTCTTTCGCCACAGTTCGACCGCGACGCCACTCCTGCGGACGTGAAGAAGGCCGTCGATCAAGCGAAAAAGGTTTACAGCCTTTACAACGCAGACGGCAACCTCATGTTGGATGAGCCATGGGATTACAACCGCCTGCCCCAGGCAACCGAGGACCGGATGATTCAATGGATGAAAGAGAAGATGAAGTAACGATCTGTGAAGATGTGAATGAATGCGGTCCCCAATGTAGGGGCGGTCTATGACCGCCCGCAATATTGAGGAAATGCAATCCGCCAGATTGTGGGCGGTCATAGACCGCCCCTACATTGGGGATCGCATTCATTCACATCTTCATAGACAGCTCCTACAATGGGAAAAGGACCTCCAGTCCCCTCTGGTGTGATTCGGATCGCTCGCTTATACTGCCAGAACTTAAATCCCGCCAAGGAGCGTAGAAATGCGGTCTCAAACGAAATCCAAACGCAGGTTGATTCTGATCTCCACATTCGCGCTGACGCTATCGCTGTCCGGATGCGGAACCGGCAAGGGCACGGAGCCTGCAGCGCGGCGGCCTGTCAACGCCGCGCGCCTGATGTCCGCCGATTCCGAACCAGGGCAATGGATGTCGCACGGCCGAACGTACGATGAACAGCGCTTCAGTCCTCTCGACAAGATCAATGCGAGTAACGTCAAAGACCTGCAGCTCGCGTGGTTCGCAGATCTGGACTCCGATCGTGGACAGGAAGCGACGCCTCTGGTCGTGGACGGCGTGATGTACATCTCCACGGCATGGAGCAAAGTGAAGGCGTACCGCGCCACCAGCGGGGAAAAACTGTGGGAGTACGATCCGAAGGTACCCGGTGGATGGGCCGTGAATGCCTGCTGTGATGTCGTCAATCGCGGTGTAGCCGTCTGGGAAGACAAGGTTTTCGTCGGCACTCTGGACGGCCGTCTGATTGCGCTCGATGCAAAGAATGGCCAGCCGGTATGGACGGTCAATACCATCGACAACACCAAACCGTACACCATCACCGGAGCGCCGCGCGTGGTGAAAGGACATGTATTGATCGGCAACGGCGGCGCAGAGTTTGGCGTTCGCGGTTACGTTTCGGCCTACAACGCCGCGAGCGGGAAACTGGATTGGCGTTTCTATACCGTACCCGGAAATCCTGCACAACCTTTCGAAAATCCAATTTTAGAAAAAGCGGCGAAGACCTGGAGTGGGGAGTGGTGGAATCTTGGCGGTGGCGGAACGGTCTGGGATTCGATGGCCTATGACCCGCAATTGGATCTGCTTTACATCGGTGTCGGGAACGGTTCGCCATGGAATCACACTTATCGCAGCCAGGGCAAAGGCGACAACTTGTTTCTCGCATCAATCGTTGCGCTCAAGCCTGACGACGGTTCTTACGTCTGGCACTACCAGTCCTCGCCGGGTGAGACATGGGATCACACGGCGGCGCAGCAAATCGTGCTCGCGGATCTCACCATCGGCGGCGCCAAACGGCGCGTGGTGATGCAGGCTCCGAAGAATGGCTTCTTCTATGTCCTCGATGCCAAAACCGGCGAACTGATCTCCGCGAAGAATTTCACGGACGTCAGCTGGGCCACGGGGATCGACATGAAGACCGGGCGGCCGATTGAGAATCCGGAAGCGCGCTACAACAAGACGGGCAAACCGTATCATTCGCTGCAGAATCCAAACGGCGCGCACACGTGGCATTCGATGTCATTCAGCCCTGTTACCGGATTGGTCTACATCCCAATTCACATGGCGAATTTTGTCTATGGCAATGACCCCACATTCAAACCGAAGAAGATGGCAACAAACCTCGGTGCGGAGTTCAGCGGCAACATACCGGCAAATGCCGCGGAAGCCGCGAAGGCTGTCGACAGCGCGAAGGGGCGTTTGATCGCGTGGGATCCGGTTGCCCAGAAAGAAGTGTGGCGCGTCGAGCGTGCCGGACCGTCAAACGGCGGTGCGCTCTCGACCGCCGGTGGACTGGTGTTTCAGGGAACCGGAAGCGGCGAATTCACAGCGCTGGATGCGAAAACCGGCGCCAGCTTGTGGTCTTCGCAGACGCAAACCGGCGTGATCGCTGCGCCGATTTCATATGAGATCGATGGAAAACAATATGTCGCCGTCATGGCCGGGTCTGGCGGATCCTGGCTCATGATCGGCGGCGATCAGAATGCGAAGGGCAACACCCTGCCCAATATTTCACGGCTGCTGGTCTATGCGATCGGCGGCACGGCAAAACTTCCTCCTGCCCCGCCTCGCGCCGAGCGCAAGCTGAATCCGCCGCCAGCGACGGCACCTGTGAAAACCGTAGCAGCCGGAGGGGCTCTGTACGGAACCTACTGCGGCAGTTGCCATGGTCCGGGCACAATCAATCTCGGAATTCTTCCCGATCTGCGATACAGCGCGTCGATCACATCAGCGGACGCCTTCCGCAGCATCGTTCTTGGCGGACAGAGGGAAGAAGGCGGGATGGCATCGTTTGCCCCTGTTCTCGATAACGATGCTGCGGAAGCGATCCGCGCCTTCGTCATCGCGCAGGCAAACGCAACGAAATAAAATCTTTTGTGCATCCCCTGCATATTCCAGCGCCGTATCAGGATTCCGTGGAGTCCGGGCGGCTTCTTCTGCGAGACGGCTCGACGGCCACCATACGCGTGGCGACACCGCAGGATGAAACGGCGTTGGGAGATCTCTTTCATCGCTTATCTCCGGAGTCCCGGCGGCAGCGCTTCCATTCACTGAGTGAGCCAAAGCCCGAATTAATTCGATTGCTGTGTGATTCGTCTCGGCCGTCGAAGCAACTCACTCTGGTGATTCGACGCATGGCGGATGGCGAGGATTCGATTGTTGCTGCAGGCTCATACATGGGAACGTCTGAACGGGCTGCGGAGGTCTCCTTCGCCGTCGACGATCGCTTTCAGGGAAAAGGAATCGGCACACAACTTCTTGAGAGACTTGCGTTGCTTGCGGCCAGAGCCGGATTCACGCGTTTCTGGGCTGTGGCGCAGCTCGAGAACAAAGCGATGCTCGAGGTGTTCCGAAATTCCGGATTTCCCACAACGGAAAAGAATGAAAGCGGCAACATTGAGATCGATTTTTCGGTGTTACCGACAGAATCCAGCGTGCAACTTTCCGAAATGCGCGATCGCGTACTTACCGCCGCATCTCTGCGGTGGTTTTTCAAGCCGAATGGCGTCGCCGTCGTTGGCGCCTCACGCGATCCTTCGAGTATCGGCTATCGAATTCTGGAAGCTTTGATTCTGAATCGATTTCAGGGACCGGTATATCCCGTTAATTCCAAAGCCACCGTCGTCGCCTCAATGCGAGCGTACTCTTCAGTCTCACAGCTGCCTGATGCCGTGGATCTCGCAGTCATTGCGGTACCCAGCGCAGCGGTTACTCGCGTCATCGAGGAATGTGCACAACGCGGCGTTAAGGCCGTGATCGTCATATCCGCGGGCTTTGCAGAATCGGGAGCCGAGGGCCGCGCGCTACAGGCGAAGCTTCTCGAGAAGGTTCGCGGTTATGGCATGCGTATGGTTGGCCCAAACTGCATGGGACTCTTGAACACGGAAGAGTCTGTCCGCCTGAATGCCTCGTTCTCTCCCGTGTTTCCTCCGTCAGGTCGTATCGCCATGTCCTCGCAGAGTGGAGCATTGGGGATCGCAATACTGGCGCTCGCAAAAGAACGAGGCTTAGGGGTTTCGACATTCATCAGCGTGGGAAACAAGGCAGATGTGTCGGGAAACGACCTGCTTCAGTACTGGGAAATCGATGACAATACGCGCGTCATTCTGCTTTATCTGGAGTCGTTCGGAAATCCACGCCGCTTTGCGCGCATCGCACGCCGTGTGGCGAGAGTGAAACCAATCATTGCGGTGAAGGCGGGACGCACCTCTGCAGGACGGCGTGCCGCAGGTTCTCACACCGCAGCGCTCGCAGCCAATGACGTCGCTGTGGAGGCCCTGTTCCACCAAACTGGAGTTATCCGCGCGGAGACACTCGATGAAATGTTCGACATCGCCGCCGTGCTCGATAATCAGCCTCTGTTAAAAGGCAGGAGAATCGCCATTGTCACGAACGCGGGCGGTCCCGGTATTCTTTGCACGGATGCCTGTGAAGCGGGCGGCTTAGCCGTTCCAGAGCTCGATGAATCGACCAGGGCGAAACTCCGGGAGTTTCTGCCTGCCGCTGCCGGGTTCTCGAACCCCGTGGACATGATCGCGTCTGCAGGTGCGGACAGTTACCGAAAGACCATCGAGACTGTCCTTCCCTGCCCTGCGATTGACGCGATGATCGTCATCTATATTCCAATTGACCGCAGCGATTCCGGTGCCATCACGGATGCAATCCGCGACGGAGTCCTGCGCGCCCGGCGTTCGGGTGGCGAAGGGAAGCCAGTGCTTGCGTGCATGATGTCCACCACCGGATCGCGATCGATGATCATTGAGGGCGAAACAATCCCGTCATACCGGTTTCCCGAATCCGCCGCCAGGGTATTGTCGAAGACAGCAGCCTACGCCGAATGGCGTTCGAAGCCATTGTCGATGGTGCCGGGTTTTTCGGACATCAATGCCAGCGAAGCCAGACATTTCGTGGCGCACGCCATCCAATCACGCGGCGACAGCTGGCTGACCTCAGAAGAGACCCGCGGAGTTCTTCAGGCGTTCGGTATACCGCAGGTTGCTTCAGGACTGGCGAGGGATCCCGAAGGCGCCATTCAAATTGCAAAGTCCATCGGGTTTCCTGTCGCGCTCAAGCTTGCGTCACAACACGTCGTTCACAAGACAGAGGCGGGAGGGGTCCGCCTGAATATCCCGGATGAACTCACTGTTCGGCGAGTTTTTGCTGAAATCCGTCAGGACGGCATGGAAGGAATTCTGGTCCAGCAAATGATTCAGGACGGCATGGAGCTCATGATCGGTGTGGCGCCGGATCCGCTGTTTGGACCGCTGATCGCGTTCGGCCTCGGAGGCATCCACGTTGAAATCCTGGGAGACGTTTGCTTTCGTGTGACACCGCTCTCCGATCAGGATGTGCACGAGATGATCCGCGAAATCCGAGGCTATCGTCTTCTGGAGGGATACCGCGGTCACGCTCCGGCAGATATCGAAGCCATCGAAGAGGTATTGTTGCGAATTTCGCGTTTGGTCGAAGAAATCCCCGAGATTCAGGAACTCGACCTGAACCCTGTCTTTGGACTGCCTCCTGGCAAGGGATGCGTCGTCGCAGATGCGCGCATTCGTGTCTCGAGAGTGTGACGCGTTCGTGCGTCACTTCATGTGTTCGAGGGACTTCTCATTCTCCAGGCAGACTTCGTCGATCAATTCCGTGTCCACAATGAGGCGTTCCTTGACTGTGACAGTCCACGGCTTTGTGTAAGCCTTGGGATCATCCACCGTCACGCGGATTTCGAGGTGTCCGAAGTCCAGACGGCGGAACTCCTCCCGCACTTTGGCCGACTCGGTGATCACGCTTCCATTCCAATCGATCCAGGTATCGTCTCGAAAGCCGATCGTGTCGACGACCAGGGTATCGTCGGACCACTTCGCCGTCGAATATCCTTGCCACGTGGGTGCAGGATCCTCGGGCAAAGGCCGTGCATCCGCGTATATCTGGCGGTATGAGGCGTTCTATTCATTAAGCCCCAGCAAAAGACTCGGTGTGTGCACGAACTTCATCAAATGCGGCATCCCGTAAGAGCGAAGAAAGTTGTCCGGCAGGCAACGGATATGGGGATCGCCAATCGCGTGGTTAGCTGTACGTTCTTTAACGAGCGCAGCAACCCAGGGTTGATAGGGTAACCCTCCCTGAAGTTCGACACCGATATTGACCATGCGGCGCGATGTCGTGGCGTCATGAGGATTCGGCGGTACTCCTGGACGGCGTGGATCGACTTCATCACTGGTCCAGGTTCCGGAAAGGTCGGGCTTGCCATTCGCCAAGCGCGGAGTCGCGGCAGACGTGTCCACACTGCCATCCGCCTTCCGCGGCGCTCCCGCAGTGGGATACCTCACCCACTGAGCGGCGGAAACCATCGGCGAAAACGACGAACCAATGATGACAAGGCCAGCTATCAGCAGCGCTGCACGCTGTCTATAAAGAATAAAATTCTGCATTGGCGCAGAATACACCACTGCGCAATTGGCCGGGAGGAGAAATCTCGGGGGCTGTAGGCGCGGTCTATGGCGTTGTGAATGAATGCAATTTCCCAATGTAGGGGCAGTCTATGACCGCCCACAATTCGGAGGATTGCATTCCCTCATTATTGCGGGCGGTCATAGACCGCCCCTACATTGGGAAATTGCATTCATTCACAGCTTCACTTTCAGGGCGCGGCTCGGAATGTGGCTACAGCGACAGCCGTCCGGTGCTATGGCCGATCGACTCGACTTCCGCACCGGCCAGGTCCGACATTGCGAGCAGCAGGTTTGCCGTGGGCTCCTTGTTTTCCACCGCAATGTGGCGATTCCCTTTCAGGCGGCCGTTGGCTCCTCCCACCAGCAAGGCGGGAGCATTGTTGCGGTCGTGGGCGTTGCCGTTGCTCATGCCGCTGCCGTAGTAGATCAGGGCGTGATCCAGAAGAGTTCCATCGCCATCCGCAGTGACCTTGAGTTTGCCGATAAACTCGGCCAATTTCACCGAGTGATACGTGTTTATTTTGGCGTACTTCTCAATCGACTCCGGTTTGTCTCCGTGGTGCGACACCGGATGATGCGGTTCGGGAACACCGACGTGCGCGTAACTGCGGCTGCTTCCTTCATGGCCTACCATGAATGTGAATACGCGTGAGATGTCGCCCTGGAATGCCAGACGCATCAGTTCGTAGGTGATGGTCATGTGCTCGTCGAACGTATCGGGAATTCCTATCGGGGCGGTCGTCCCCTCAGGAACAGCAGATGCACGGCTTTCCATGCGATCGAGCTGTTGCTCCACGTCGCGCACGTTGGTCAGATACTCATCGAGGATGGCATTGTCGGCACGGCCGAGCTGGCGCTGCAGTTTCGCCGTTTCCTGAGCAATCGAATCCAGCATGCTTTGTTTCTGTTTCAGATTGGCAAGCCGTTGCTTCGCGGTGCCAGTTTCGCCAAACATGCGTTCAAACGTAACGCGGGGATTGATGGCCATGGGGAGCGGGCTCGTATCGTCGCGCCAGGAAACGGCGTTGAAGAAGATACAAGGGTAACCATCACATGCGCCGGCAGACGTCCCCATATCCTCGGTTCCCACCTGCAGCGAACGCAGCGGGGTGTCTTCGGCAACTTTGTCTGCGATGAACTGGTCAATGGATTTCTTCGACCGGATCACCGTGTAGTTCGCCTGATTCGACAGAGGACCGGTTCCATTCAGCCATGCGGCGCTGGCGCCCATGTGAACACCGCCCATCTGGGTGCCTCCTTCCGGAGCCTTCATCTTGCTGACAGTCACCAGTTGGCTGCGGTACGGTTCGAACGGCTGCATTATCGGTTTGAATTCAAAATCACTTCCGGTTTTATCCGGATGCCATAACTGGGGATAGATGCCGTTCGGTATGTAGACTGCGCCGAAGCGGAAGGGCCGCGTCCTGGATTGAGCCGAAAGCGCCGGTGTCATCGCTTCGAGAAAAGGCAGCGCCACCATGGTTCCAAGCGCTCCACGCAGGAACGTGCGGCGGGGAAGATGCTTCTTCGTAATGTACATGTCTACTCCTTTGTATGGTTCTGTGCGATGGCCTTCACCGCGCTGGGTTCGGTCAATTTCATACGATTCTGGAAGGGCATGCTTTCAACGATGCCCAGAATTATAGATTGCATGCGGTAATTATCTTTTGCCGCTCCCCTCATGACGCCACGCACCACAGGCATGTCGACCGGTTCGAGCCCGCGGCCCAATGCGTATGTCAGAAGTTTTTCAGTAACGGTCCCGACAAAAACTTCGGGTTTGCCAACGAGAGCATTCCGAAGTTCCACAGGACCGCTGACCTTGGTTCCATCGAAGAGGACGCCCACGGAATCGATCTTCAGTCCTTCTTTCGTTTTGTCCTGCCACTGGCCAACGGCATTGAAGTTTTCCAGAGCGAATCCGATGGGATCGATGTTGCGGTGGCATGAAGAACATACGGGATTCGCGCGATGCAGTTCGAGCTGTTCGCGAACGGTAGACGGTCTGTCCTTCGGTGCGCTTGCTTCAAGCTGCGGCACAACTGGCGGAGGCGGCAATGGTGGCGTGTTCAGGAAATTCGAGATCACGAATTTGCCGCGAATGATCGGCGATGTGCGAGTGGCGGCCGAAGTCAGCGCCAGAAAACTTCCCTGACCCAGCAGGCCGCGGCGTCTCGGATCGGTCAGTTCCACTTTGCGGAAGCGCGAGCCATAGACTCCCGGAATTCCGTAGTGACGTGCCAGCCGTTCGTTCACAAACGTGTAGTCGGCATCGAGCAGGTTCAAAGT
>JBGPBY010000022.1:0-26170 GCA_041481485.1 Terriglobia bacterium | reverse complement strand
TGCCGTGATCGGACCGGAAAAGTTTCCGTCGAAATTTTCCGGACTGAACGGGCCAAAGGATACCGGCGCGTCTTTCAGCACCGTCATCGGGTGGATAAGACCCTGGTCCATCGCCAGCGCGTAGATAAACGGCTTGAGCGTCGATCCGGGAGAACGTTTGGCAATCGTGCCGTTCACCTGTCCGGAAATACTGTTGTTGAAGAAGTCTGCGGAGCCGATAACCGCCTTGACTTCCATGGTGCGGTAATCGACTAACAACGCCGACGCATTCTCGATCCCGAGGCGACGGTTATTCTCGACGTAGCCGCGAACCTGCCGTTCGAGTGTGCGCTGCATATTCAAATCGAGGGTGGCTCGAATCTCTCGCGGGGCGAGTGGGTTGTCACGCGAGACAAGAGTGTTGATCGCATGCGGCGCGAGAAACGGCAAGTCTGCGGGTCCGTGGAGTTGAAGCGGAAGAGACAGAAACCCGCGCTGCGGCTCTGCTTCCGGATGATCGCGATTCCAGGCTTCGAACAGGCGCATCCTGGCAGCCACGACCTCGCGGCCTGCAGTTCGGCGCGAGGGCGATTGCGGGATTACGGCGAGCGTCAACGTTTCGGGCAACGTCAGTGCGCGGGCCGGTTTTTCGAAATAAATCAGGCTGGCAGCGCCGACGCCCTCGATGTTGCCGCCACAGGGCACCAAATTGAGATAGGCCTCGAGGATCTGCCGCTTCGAGTACATCACCTCGATCGACAGCGCTCGCGCGATCTGCCGCAACTTCCCGATCGGCGTTCGTGTCTGCCTTCGATCCATCAAACGGGCCAGCTGCATGGTGATCGTCGAACCTCCCTGGCGCGGCTCGCCGGCGACGTACGTCCGCCATCCGCCGCGCGCGAGGGCCACGGGATTCACTCCGGGATGCCAGTAGAACCACCGATCTTCCTTGATCAGGAATGCTTCGACAATGTCCGGCGCCATCTGATCCAGAGGGAGCCACAGCCGGTAACGATCGTCATCCGCCAACGTGAGCCGTAGCAATTTCCCCTGCGCGTCATAAACCGCGATGGAAGACGTGTATCGCCCTCCAATCGGACGCTTGGGGCACAAGCGCACCGCAAGCAGGACGAACGCCAGAACGATTAATGCGAGCCTCAGCCTTCGCAGCCGGAGCATCTACTTTTTCCCAACCGTGATCTTGGTACCCAGAGAACGACCGCGAATCTTCGGTTCATACATGGACTCGCCATAAGCCGGCGGCACAACAAACGTGCCGGCGTTTGTCGCCTTGATGCGGTAGACGAACTCCTGAAACTCGTTCCGCACCGAGCCATACACAACCACTCGGTCTTCACGGTTGTCGGCAAAGTCGGGAAGCCATGCAGGAATAGCGGAGCGCGCCAGGCGTGGCGTGCCAGCTACATCCGGCGCCACCAGATCGAATCCACCCGGCAACAGATCGACCAAAGCGACGTTCTCGATGACGGTTCGGTCTATCGCACGAAGTTTCAATCGAACCTCGATCTCGTCGCCGACCTTCGCGGATTGAACCGGCTTGCCGGATGCATCGACGTATTCACGAAGGACCTCGATGCCGTTCTTGATTTCCTTCGCCGGCAGGCCACGATCAAATCCCGATTCCTGAACGAACCAGTAACCGTTCAGCGCGCTCTTGTTCGTGAATTGAACTTTCGCGGAACCCGGCGTCACGTTCGCGCGCGGCATGAGCACAGGCGGCAACACCAGGGGACGCGATGACCCGTCGCGCAATATTTCGGCAGCGCTGAATGAGCCCGCGGGCTGTTTCTCGGCTACGCGGGCGTAAGCATCGAGCGCCAGGATTGTCGTTGCCGATGAGTGCGTATTGTAGTTTCCGCCGCGAATCCCCTGGACCAGACCTTCAAGGGCATCGGCTTTGAGTCTCGACAGACGTTCTGGAAAATGCCGCGCAAGGACGAAAAGCAGTCCGGCATCGCGCGTCATCGGATCGTAATAAGGCCCGAAGGTTGTTCCCGCACCGAACTCCATCCGCCCGATCAATCGGTCGGCGAGAGATTGTTGCTTCATGATCTGATAGCTCGCCGCCAGCCATGCAGACGCCATGTCTTGTGGGTAGTCCTGGGGGTGATTGGTCTCGAGGCGCTTCTGTACCGCCGCCGCATAGTTCGTCGTGACAATGCCCTGGCGCGTCAGCACATAGATCGCGTACGCGCGGTTGCGTTCGCCCTCAAGAGTCGTGGTTTCGCTCGCCGCCAGACTCCTCAACCAGTTATTGCCGTTCGCCAACACATCGGCAGGTATGGCCCGCCCACGGTCGTGCGCCTCGACGAGGAAGTGCATCGCGTAGACGGATGCGATGTCGGTAATGTGTGCGTTCGCGGCCCACAATCCGAACGCGCCCTCTCCGTTCTGCCGCGCGCGCAACACAGCAAGCAGGTCTTCGAGGGATTGTTTCTCTTTCGACTTCAACTCCCCGAATTCCGGGCGATCGGCCAGGATCAGCGCCGGTATCCCCATGCTCACGAGTTGTTCGGTACAGGAGTACGGGAAGTTGTCGAGATAGCTTACGAGGCCGTGAGCCAGCCCCAACGGCATTGCAGAAATCCCACCCTCGAGTTTGCGATATTCCGGATAAAGATCACGCGTGAGGGGCGCATCGACATTGCCGCTGCGCAAAGAGCCGGCAGAGAGCTGAACGAAATAGGGCTGGGCCGGACGGATGCTGACGTCAGTCGCGATCTTCGCACTCTTCTCCGCAAGGGTTGCGGTGAAGGTGAGTGTCCCCGAACCCAGCGCATCCTTTGCCCGCACTCGGAAGTTCGTGACTCCTTCGTGACCTTCCGCAATGTTGAGGCGTAGCGAGGGTTGCCCGATTACTTCGAAATGGGGCGACACATCGGCAGATATCAGGATGGCCGGAGCGGCGCCGGAACCCTTCACGTTGTTGCCGACACCCAGACTGACATCGAACTCGTCGCCGGGTGTGGCGGTTACCGGCGCGTTTGGCGAGAGCACGAAGTCGCCGCGCGAGACGATCTTCTTCTCGAACACGCCCATGGCGTTCGCGGAAACTGCTACGGCCATCAAACGGAGCGTGCCGTTGAACGAATCGGGCACCTGCCATCGCAGGTCACACGCATTGGAGTCAATGATGCCGGACCAATAGACCGCAGGCTTATCGCGCTTACGCTTGAACGGGTTCAGGTATTTGGCCAGAGCGCCTTCGCCGTCGCCGCCGGGCGCCGCGGCCATGAAACGCTTGAACTCCGGCAGGATGAGATCGAGGATCTGCGTGGTCCGCACGTCGAGCGCGCGTTTCTGAAAGAAGAACCCGAGGGGATCTGGCGTCTTATAGCGCGCAACCTGCAGAATGCCTTCATCCACCACGAAGATCACCATCCGCGCAGGACGATCCGTGGAACAGCGAAGACGCAGCGTGTCGCCCGGCTTGACCTGATCGGGTGCGGTGACGGTTGTTGTGAGGGTGTGCCGATCCAGCTTTACAGAGAACGGCTGAACACCAAAGGCCAGTGGACTGGTGTAGATCTCGTTCGACGAGGGATCGCGAATGAACGACACACTGACGTAGCCATTGCCCTCGAAATCGTTGGGAACCCGAATCGTTGCCGTCGACGCAGTTGTGGAAGTCTTGAACCAGGTGTGCGCGTGAACTCGTTCACGCTCGATGGTAATCAAGCCGGCTCCCGCATACGGTGCCTGAATCGACACTTCAATGATTTCGCCCGGGGCGAATTCCTTCTTGTTGAGACGAATTTGCAGCTCCGTGTTTTTTTCGAGCGAGCGCGTGAGGTTTGCCTTGCCGGCCACCTCGTAAGGAATCCGTGCGAGGTCCTGACCCTGCGCGTTGCGCACCATGTAAGAAAAGTTGCCGGGCGTTGCGGTCTCCAACACGAGACGGCGGCCGCCTACAGGCAACTCAAAGGGTTGATCGTCGAGGTCGATGATCTTCTCTCGGGATTCGTAGCGATAGGTTCCGTTGTCCTGCCTGGTCAGAACCGAAACAACACGCCGTTCAATTTGAATCAACCGCAGGTCCTTGACCGCGATCCTCTTTACAACCGGATCAATCGCGACGATGTCCACGCTGCGTGCGCTGCCGCGGGCGACGTAGGCGAGATTCCCGTCGGGTTTGTACCCAACCAGGTAAGGCAGGTCGGAAACCAATGCCGTAGCTTCGGCCGAGACACCGCGGCCACTGTCCGCCTCGAATCCCTGGGCGCCAAAGTTCAGACGATAGGTCGCGCGCGCGAACCGGCTGAGGTTCAAGTCGAACGCAGCGTCTCCATGCTCATCGGTGGTTGCATCGGTAAGGATCTGCTCGAAACTCTTGTCGGCATAAAGCGGATCGTAAAACTGATAGTCGCGCCAACTCGGAAACGCCGGAAACGCGGGAACCAGTGTCATCGAAGCGGACACGCGCCTCTTTTCGGCAGGCGTGCCCGACAGGTTCTGAAGATTCACTTGCGCTTTGAGCTGTTGCGGGCTGACCCAGCCCTCCTGCACTTGCTGCGACAGTCGCGCGGTCATCTTCAAACGATCGGGAATGAATTCCTTCACCTTCACCGTGACGGAACCGATCTGACTGGCACGCTGGCCATCCTTCACGATGTAGACCGCGGCGGTGTAGTCGCCGACCGGTGCGGTATCGAGCGTCGTGTGCCGCAGCTCTTCAAATCCCGACACAGACAGGCGGATCTTGTCCAGGCGCAAGACCAGTCCTCGCGCATCGGTAAGCTCGACTTCAAGGGGCAGGCCGTTGATGGGAAGAGTCCAGTCTGCGGTCCTGACGATCATGCCGATATGGATTTCTTCACCGGGCCGATAGACCCTTCGATCCGAAAACAAATAAGCAGAGAGTTGGCCCGCATCGGGACTGTTTGTTATGCCGCCGATATCGAACCGCGAGAAATCGAGTTGACGGTCATAACGATCGATGGGAAGGAATGAACTGTCTCCACCCCTGCGAGCGACGTAAGCCACGGGCGTACGTTCCCGTTCGAAGGCGGAAAGTTCGGGAATCCGTGCGCGACCGGACGCATCGGTGTTGCGGCTGACCAGCACAGCACCGTTCTTTGCGACGACCTCGACGGCCGCATCCGCAACAGGCAGTCCGGTTGCGATGGACTGAACGAAGACGTCTTGAGTGCCATCGACGGCGCGCTTCGCGAGCAGTCCAAGATCCGTCACCACAATCAACCGCCGGTCTTCGACTCCAGTCGGTTGCTTCGTTTTCGGATCGTAGCTTTCGACCTTTATATAGAAGATGCCCCGGCGCGGCCCACCTTCAGGCTCCAGATATCGTGCGAGATCGAGTGTCAGGTAGTGGGGCTTGCCCGGAGGCCCGGGAGGTAACGGAACGATCTCATTAAATCGTTCGGTGATGTTTTCATCGAACTCGTATGCGAATTCGGGTTCGGAGAACGTACCGGAATTCATCCGCACAAGATGTTGCAGTTGCATCGGCATCAGGCGTCCGATCTGATACCGCACCGCCTCGACATCGCGGGCAAGCACCGGCAGCTTCTTCTCACCCGACAAAGCCAGCAGCGAGCCGCGCGAGCCGATGCGCAGCTGTCGCGGAAAAGGTTCGGCACGCGAAATCGTGTCGAACTCCTTTTCGAGTACGTAACCGCCAAAGGACTTGATTCCTTTTTCTACGCGGATGTAAACGTAGCGCTGCGCATCCACGCGCGCCTTAAAGCCATGTTGCGCGACGTATTCCCGCTCCCCGGCAACCGGTTCGAGCTTGATGGCCTCGGACTGCCGGAGAATCTCCGGTCCGATCCGTGACGGATCGCCCCAGTCATAGGGCTGCTTGCGATCTGCGGGTTTCGTGTCGGGATGAAAAATAGGCAGCACCCAGGCGCGGACTTTGGATGTCACTTCCCGATCGTGAGTGTCTTCCGACAGATTCACCATCACGATACGCTCGGGTTCGAGGGCATCGTTCTCGACATGAGTCAGCTGCGCGGAATTCACGTTGAGGCTGTAGAGGCCTGGGACGATCACGGTCTGCTTGAGTGTGGCGTCGAGCGGCTTGCCGCCACGCGACGACCGGGCTCCGGGTTGCAGAGTGAAGTCCATGCGAACCGGTTTGGCGGGAATCGACAGCGCCTCCGAATGAACGTAGGCATTGAGCTTCAGCTTGTCGTAACTCACGCTGAATTTCGTCGCTGTCGCGCCCAGCCCCAGAAAGCCCCCGGACTTGCCTTCTTCGAATAACGTGACGTGCTTTTCAAAATCCGCGATGTCGACGGGATGACTGAAGTTGACGTCCACGACAATCTTCTTGGCCGCAGAGTTTACAGGGTCCTGGTAGAAGCGCGCGTTGGAAATGGTGACGTCGAATGGAGCGGTGCGAAAATCCACTTCATATCGATCAAGCAGGAACTGCTCGGCGATCAAGCCCTTCTTTGCCAGCTTCACTGTGAATCCCGCATCGACCGGCCAGTCGGTTTTCGGCGTGAAGACGAGACTCCGATCGTCGAGCCATTTCCAGCCACCCTCAAAGCTCGGGTTCATTTCAACGCCGGACTTCACTTCCTTCCCCACGTCTGCCAAACGGGCCACCGACGCGTCGAAGGTAATCCGCACGGGATTGGGCTTCGCCTCGGGATCCTCGAGCCGTGTGCGTTCGGGAGCTTTGATGTAGACCTTCGAGACTGGAGGTTTAGGCAGCCCGTCGTACCAAACCCAGGCAAGTCCACCACTGGCCACCGCCACGAACGCTGCCCCTGCAATCCAGGCAGTGCGTCTGGGATTGCGCCAGACAATGGCACGAGTCCTCTCGCCGAGGGCTGTCGTTCCATCTCGGGCCAGCCTCAGCCAGGGAGGCGGCGCCTGCCACCGGACTTCGCCAACAAGCTGCCGCGCCAGCCAGGACGCTTTGCCGGATATCCATTCTGCAGCCAATCGGATCGTTTCAGTCGCTTTCGTGATGAGTTGTTGCATGAGGCGAGTATCGAACTTGAGGGAGGCGTTTTAAACGCGGAGGGCAACAGCGGTGGGTGGGGATGCCGCGGCAGGTGGCACTGTGGTTAACCACATTGCTTATCCCCGTGGACGCGCATAGCATTTCCAAGCGTCTCCGAGGAGGACCATGTCCATTCTGATCGCGGAAGACAATGTGGCGCAGCGGCGCTATCTGCGCGAGTTACTGGAACGCGAATTTCCCGCTCACATGCCGGTGACTGAAGCGGAAGATGGTGAAACCACCGTGGCGCGGGCGCTGGCTGAAAAGCCGGCGCTGTGTGTGCTCGATATCCAGATGCCGCGCCTTTCCGGAGTCAAGGCCGCGCGATCCATCTGGCGTGCCCTGCCGGCCGCGCGAATCATTTTCTGGACGCAATTCCCACACGAGATCTACATCAACGAAATCCGAAAGATCGTGAAGTCCGTTCAACCGCCGCCGGCATACGGCTTCATCCACAAAAACAATCCGGAATCGCGTGTTCTGCGATTCATTGGCGCGGTACTCGAAGATGGCGCGGACATGATCGATCCTGCGTTCAAGGATTCCTTCAAGCGGCCGTTGCTTACGGAGTTCGAAGCGGAGGCCTTGTATTATCTCGCGCTCGGACTTTCCAACTGGGCCATCGCGCGCAAGTGCAGCCTGTCTCAGCGCGGCGTCGAAAGCCGCCTCGCGACGCTCTACGAAAAACTTTTGGTCTCGTCTGAAGGCTCGCCGAATGAGTCGTACGACAAACTCGCGTACAACATCCGAACCCGCGCGTTCTTCGAAGCGTTGCGGCGCGGCTTGATCAACAGCGATGAACTCGACAAGGCGGCCAAGGATCTGGAGGGATGGCTCGAGTGCGACCGAAAGCGTTTTCTGGAAAAGCAGTAGTCGCGCTCTGCACTGTTCTTTCATGCCTCGTCCCCCTTCTGTCGTCCGCTGCACCCGCGGGCCCGTCGAATTCTCTCAATTTGAACCAGTGGGGCGCCGTCACGCTCTTCCACGGTTTGCCGTCGGACCACGTGCGCGCGATTGCGCAGGATGCAGGAGGCGATTTGTGGTTCGGCACCGACGGCGGTCTGACGAAGTACGACGGGCGCCGGATCCAGAAGATGACGGGCGAAGGATTGCCGCCGGGGGCCATTCGCTCGCTCCGAACGGATCACGATCGCATCCTCTGGGTGGGAACAGACGGCGGAGCAGCGAGGCTTGTTCACGATCGCTTCGTTCCCATTGCGGAAACTCTCGGGCAAACCGTCCTGGCCATCGCTGCGCCGGAACGCGGACGAGCACTGCTGGCAAGCGAACAGGGCCGCATCTTCACCTGTATCACGCAGGCCGACGGTTCGCTTCGCGTTGAATCCATCGGACCGGAGAAGAGCCCGCTCCTCAGTCTTTCGTCGAACATGCCACTGCCCCTGACCAGTCTCGTGCTGACCGGCGGGCAAGTCCTCATCGGCACGCGAGGACGAGGCCTGCTCGCGATGGACGGGCACGAGATCAAAGAAGTAGTCGCCCGGCCGCGCCCGTTCTTCGTCAGCGATATCGCGACGGATTCTGCCGGCCATCTCTGGTTCGGCGCTGAAAGTACCGGCGGCGATGGCGGTCTCTACGATGCAACCGACCGACTGCGCCCCATGAAGACCGCGGCTTACACAGGCGCGGTGACGTCTCTCGATTTCGATGCTCGTGGGGATCTTTGGATCGGCACAGCGGGACAGGGAATATTTCGATATCGCGCGAACCGCGAGATCGCGCACTTCAATTTCGAGAATACCGCCGGGAGTCTTCGGTCCGATTCCATCTATACGGTTTTCGTCGACCGGGAAGGCGTTGTCTGGTTTGGCACGGATCGCGGTGTCGGCCGATACGATCCGCGGAGCCCGTACTCGGAAACCATATCGAATCGTCCGGAAAGCAATTTCGTTCGCGTCCTCTTTCGGTCTGCAGACGGTCGATTGTGGAGCGGGACCAATCGCGGACTGTTCGTCAGGAACGCGCCATCCGAAAACTGGATACTCGTGGATGAGACTGCAGGACGATCGATTCACGCGATAGCGGAGCGGCCCTCAGGCGAATTGCTCGTCGGTGCGAGTGCAGCCTTCTTTGCCGGCCGACCGCCCTCTCTAACGCGTGTAGCCGCTCCACTGAAATCCCTGGCCGACAGTGTGCGTGCGATCGCCGAGTTTCAGGGCTCGACCTATCTGGCCAGCTTCGGTTCGGGCCTGGAACGCCTCGATAACGATAGGCGAACCGCTCTCTGGCCGGCTGAATCAAACAATCCCAAACAGCGTGAAGTTGTCAGCTTGAAAGCAGAACGCGAAGAACGACTGTGGATCGGAACGGCAGAGGCCGGCTTGTTCGTGTTCGACGGCTCGAAGTTCACCCATGAAGATTCACTCAGCGAGTTGGATGGCAGTCCTGTCTGGGATGTTGTCAGGGCCAGTGATGGCGCACTGTGGCTTGCAACGGGCCGCGGGTTGTACGTCTTTCACTCCGGCAAACTCGAGGCGGTTCTCGCCGGAAGAGATGTGCGGCGCATCGTTTTAAACGAACCCGCAAAGGCGCTCTGGTGCGCGACAGCCGGAAGTGGACTCTTCAAGATCCTGCTCGATAAAACTGAGCGCGTGTTCACCCGGCTCGACACAGAGCAAGGCTTTCCATCCAACAGCATCTTCAGTCTTCTGGTCACGCCGTCGTCCGCGGGAACCGACGTGTTGTGGCTGGGCACGAACCGCGGCGTCACCGAATATGAACCCGGGACAACGGCGCCAGTGCTCCATGCCACGCGCATTCTCGGCCAGAGCGCCTTTCAGCCGGAACAACTGACGACGATGTTGAACCTGGAATATCCGCAGAACAGCCTGCTATTGGACGTCGCCGCCATCAGCAGCAGGACATTTCCAGAGCAATTTCAATATGAGTTCCGCCTGTCTGACGCCTCGGGCAAAGCTATCGCGCAACGAATATCCGGAGAGTCGCAGTTCATCATGGAAAAACTGCGGCCGGGCCGGTATCGAGTTTCTGCCAGGGCGTTCAGCAACGACCTCGTGGCGTCGGAGCCGCTCTCCTTCGAATTCAATGTGGAGAAAGCTCCATTCCCGTGGGCAAGTGCGGCGCTGTCGGTGCTGTTATCCGTGTCGCTCATCGCGCTGTGGTATGGCTACAAACAGAATCGCGAACTCGCTAACACACGGCGGCAACTCGCCAACGAAACGGAAAGCGAACGTCGCCGAATTGCGCGAGACCTGCACGATCAGACATTGTCGGATCTGCGGCGGCTTTTGCTTCTCACAGATCAATTGCCCCAGAACAGCGACGTCGCACCCACAGTATTCCGCTCCGAAATCGAAAGCATATCGACGGAGATTCGGCATATCTGCGAAGACCTCAGCCCATCCGTACTGGCCAACGTCGGACTGCCGGCGGCACTGGAATGGGCACTCTCCGAGGCTGTAGCGCACCTGCCTGCAGACCGAAAACTCGAATACGAATTCCGCTCGGATGAAGATCTGGAGGAACGCTTAAGGCTGGACGGCGCGATGCAGATTCAGATTTACCGCATCCTTCAAGAAGCGATCAGCAATGTCTGCCGTCACGCACAGGCGAAGCGAATCGCGCTTTCCATTGAACTGCGGGAAAACGACGTTCTCTTCACGCTCGAAGACGACGGACGTGGCTTCGACTGGACAAAGAAGCGTGAAGAGACAGGGCGCGGGCTGACAAACATTCGGTCGCGAACAAGCCTGATTGAAGCCGAAGTCCAATGGCTCCCGCGACCGGGCGGCGGCTCCACGTTTACGCTGCGAACTGCGCGGTAATTACCGCGCGGCAGGCGCCGGAGCCGTCGGCACAATGCTCGCAGGTAACGGCCAGTTTCCTTCATACGGCGGCCAGTTCGGAACGGGCAACTCCGGCGACGGATAGAACATAGCCGTGTAGATGCTGCGAATCTTATTCTCGTCGATAAAGAACCACTCACTGAAAGCGTTCCGCGGATTCGGAGAACCGGGACGCCGGATGAACACCGCAAACGCCAACACAGCCTGCGCTTCTTCATCCACGACGGGATAACGCCGCGCCGCGACAAGCTGGACATTGATGTTGCCGAGACCGGACGTGCAGTCTTGCGTGGCGGCCCCGCCGCCTCGCGCACCCGCTGCGGGCGCAGCCGGCGCGGCCCCGCCGCCTCTTCCACCACGCGCACCGCCCATGCCGGTTCCGTTCTCTGTCCGCGTGCAACCGGGATGGGCCATGATGATCGTCCCATCATGCGTCGTGATGCCATCGAAGTAGCTGTTGGTGATCGCCATCAGCATCTCGCGCGACGCTCGCGCAGCTTTCGGTACGGTGCGATCGGGGGGCGGGTTCGCAATCAACGCCTCGGGATTGAAAAGATTTCCAGGAGTTGCACCCGGCGGCGTCGGACCGTTCAGTCCGGGATCTCCCACACGCGCGATGAACCACTCGGCTTCCGTAATCTTGCGATCTTCAATGCGAACACGCACGGTCACAATCGCTGAAGTCGCGCCTTCTTCCACGATCCCAAAGTAGGCAGCCTGCTCGCTGACCGTATCGAAGAATCGGCGCTGTACCTTTCCCAGACCCGTAACGCTCTTCCACATGCCGGTGCCGAATTTCACGACAACGGCGTTCTCTGTTTGCCGGAATCCGGCAAACAAGGGCGCGGCGGAAGGATCGTGTTTAACAACAGCAGTGAGGTACTGATCCAGCGCGGTTTTCAGGCACGCGCGGTCGCAGTCGCCGGGAGCGGCGAAAGCATTGATGCTAATCAAAAGGAAGAAAAGACATAGCAGCCATCGAGTCATAGGGCCTCCGAGAAGTTCGTCGGGGAGAATAGGTCATTCAAGACGAATATGTCACCGAAAGAATCTGTCAACGCTCCCAATCGCATACAAACAACTTAAAGGAAAAAGCATTACATGGGTACTTGCATGCGGTGCGATTTGAAGAGAAGCCCAGCTGTGGCTTATTACGGTAGCTGTCTTAAATGCAGTTCTTCTGCACCAAACTTGGTGAACAATTTCCTGCGACAAGTCAGCACGAGAATTTGCACCCTTACTCCAGCGAGCGTAAGTATGTCAAACATTCGTTCGATGCGATCATCGTCACTGAATACCATGGCATCATCGAGAATGACGGTCGCCGGACGACCCTTCGAGAGCAAGAGCTCTGCGAACGCCAAACGAGTCAGAATGGCGAGTTGTTCCTGAGTCCCATCGCTTAGACGATTGAAAGCCTCATCGGTCCCGTTGCGTTGAATAGCGCTAATCCCCAGATTTTCATCCAGTACAAGGTTCGTACCAGGCAATAGCATCTTCAAGTATGGTTCGACACGATTGACAACCGGGGCCAGATAGAGGTTTTTCGCTTCGCTCTCAGATTCACGAAGAGTCTTTTGGAGGAGTCGCAGTACTCGAACCTCCGCTTCGTAGTTTTTCACAGCGGCTTCGAGACGGGCCTGTTCGGCGCGTGCAACCTCAAGATCTTCTTCGACCCCGGCGCCCTCGTTCGCCTCGATCCATGCGGTGAGCTTTGCGATGTCGGTATTGATCCGGGCGACTGCATCACTATGATTCTTTCCGGCGGTTTCAAGTCGCTTGATACGCGCATCGATAGCTATCACCGTTTCTCCCTGACTATTCTCGATGGCTTTCAATGCAGTCTGTGCCTCTTCGGCGCGACCTGCGAGTTCCGCGGCATTGGCGGTAAGTTGCTCATCACTGCACTGATCGCGCCCAGCCGTCAAGCTAGCTTGAATCGCTTCCGAGTTCCCTTTCAGCCCAGCGAGTCGCTGCTCAAGCTCATTCAGACTCGCGGTCACTTCGGACAACGCGCCTTTGGGGCCAACTACGGAGGTCTCCGCGATTGCAGTATCCGCAGTTAGTTTCTCCACAATGGTGTGAGTTTCTGAAATGCCTTTCTCAATTTCCTCGTTTGAAGGTAGCGTTGAAATCCCCAACGATTCGAATTCTGTTCTGAGTCTGCCCTGCAATTCTCGGATGCGCGTCTGGCGCGATTCCAGGCCCGCATCGAGTTTTGGTGCTTTTTCTTTGGGCGCAAGGTTGGTAATTTCACGGCGCGCATCTGCAAGTTGACGCTCGAATTCATGACGTTGCGCTACTGCCTTGCGCGCGGCGCTCATGTTCTTGGCGCCCGCTTCCTCTAAAGCGGACTGCAACTCGCCCTCAGCAAGCTGGAGTCGATTGAGCATTTCGTCACGTTCGCGGATCTGCGGCTCAATCGTGATCGAGCCAATACCATCGATTTCGATCTGTGTCTTGGCTACGACTGAACGAGTTGTCGTCAGGCTTGACACGGCCGCGGAGTCCACCCGTATGAGCCGGAACGCATCAGCATTGATTGTGATTTCTACTTTCGTTGAAATTGCCTGGAGCGCCGCCTTTGCGCTCGCGAGATTGGTCTCCGCGGCTACGATTCGAGATATTGAATCGTCTGTTGTCCTGATCTGCCCTATCAGCTCAGACAATCGACCGGACTCTGCCTGAAGGTCCGACGCTTTTTTCAGCGTTGCCTCATGCCGTTCGATCTCCACTTGAATTGCGATGGCGCCGCGAAGGCGTTCGAGTCGCCGACTTTGTTCACCATTGATGCGCAGTTTATAGCGGAGGTCCGTTAGTGCTTTTTCGCGGATTTCTAGAGTGCTCCTCTTTTCTTTCACGTCGGCCGTTGCTGTGCTGAGTTCATCAGTAAGTGCATGGATCTCGTTATCGATCAATTCAAGATCGTTCGCCAGCTTGGCGCGATCTTTCACGGCCTGCCGTTCACGTTCCGCCCGTTCTGCGCCATACTTCGATTCGTTGCGGGCCGCTTCTATCTCTTTCAGTTTGGTAGCTGCGACAGTATGGTCGGCCCGAGACTTATCAAGTTCATCCCGGAAGTCATCTTCGTTCCAGTTGGAGAGTATGTTGTTCCGTTCGCGTCTTTGCCGCGTGAGTGAGTCCATACGCTCAAAAATTTCATTCCGCTTTGTTTCAAGCTGGATCGTGCGGGCGCGCACCTCATCGAGACGGGCCAAAGCGTCTTTGAACATCCCGCTTGGTCCCTTTGAACTCATGATGTCTCGAAGCGCTTGATCCACGGCTATTGGAATCTTCCGGCCCCTGTCGCCACCGGTAACTGCGCCCACTTGTGCTTCAATACAGCCCTGCAACGTGTTACGCCCGACATCATCAAGCTGAGGAACACCGAAAGAATTTCCCTGACTGACCCAGAGTGTTCCCCATATTCCGGATTCGGAACCGCCGCGTCGGCCACCGATCTCAAAGAGCTTCTGAAGTTGTGACTCAGCCGCCTCATCTTCGTACCTGTGATCTTTCGAACTCGTCAGCCATGCTTTTCCAGACTGGAGGGCAAAGCGTTTTCGAATAGTCCAACGCGTATCCCCCAGATCAAAGGTGAGTTCAACCTCTGGAACGTTGAGGTTCACGGTGTGCCGAAAGCTTTTTACAGTTTCAGTCTGGGATTTTGCCTTTTCAAAGATCACGCCGTTGATAGCAGCCAGTAACGTCGATTTGCCGAGCTCGTTGTGGCCAACGAGCACGTTAACTCCGTCCGCGATATCGTCAACAGCGCATGTACCTACAAACTTGCGAAAATTGGTGAGTTGGACTGAACGGATCTTCATGAACTCGTGGCCTGCTTTAGGTGCTCGACATACAGTCGTCGCAAAGCGAGTGCCGCGATTTGCGCCTGCTCCGGATCCGAAGAGTCCACAGCCATCGCCTTGAGCCGATCTGCCGCAACTCGGACAAATCCGGAACGGTCGATGTCATCCAAATCCGTTTCCGTCGGTTCCAGAACCAGGTTCTCGTCCTGCACTCGCGCGCCGCAGTAAGCGGCGCCAACGCCTTCGATAATCCGCTCCTCAAATCTCTTTCTGCCGGCCAGGGATAATGTTCCGGAGATTCGGAGGTTGAGGACTACCCTGCTCAGATCGGATTCGAGTGCTCGAAGGTCCGTTTCCAGAGTTTCGATTTGAGAATCGTCGGTTAGTGTCTTCAAAACCTGATGCCAACGATATTTGCCGACTTCGATAGACGTGACCGCTGGCAGCGCACGCACGCCCGGGATGTCGACTAAAAGTGCAGTTCCGCCGTTGCAGAGTGTTCCACTGGAGTCTGGAGGGCGTTTGAACTGGTCCGGTTCAGGTGTACCGGAATACCACACACGATCGTTGATACGCATCTGTCGGTGCCAATCACCCATCGCAAGGTAGGCAAGGCCCGCGGTATCGGCACGAGTCGGGTTGATGTAGTTAGAAGCTTCGCCCTCTGAACCGAATCCTTGTATCGAACCATGCGCCATTCCGATTCGAATTGCTCGGTCAGGCGTTCCTTCTTTATCCATATAGCTCGTGAGATCGTCGACAGTCGAGATATGAGAAAGCGGCGAGGGTAGAAGAAAGACAGGCGTTCCATCATCATCGGCAATCTTAACGGCGCCCGGGGTTAAGTGCAGCTTCACGTTCTCCGGAAGATTCGTTCGTAGTAGGCGATCCCAGAGTCCGTTTTCCCGAACATGGTCATGATTACCAGGAATCAAATGCCAAGTAATCCTGGGGAACTGCCGCATCCCTTCAATCGGCTTCGCAAGAGTCTGTGGCTTAAGCTGTTGCTTATCGTAGATGTCTCCAGCCAGCAGTACCGCGGATGCGCCATGTTTCACCGCAAGTTCTCCGAGCGCTCGGATCGAAGACTGCCGAACTTCCTGAAGCAGTGTCGCAACCTCAGGTTCGAGGTAATTAAACACTTTGCCGATCTGGAGATCCGAGGAATGAATCAATCGCATTTGTTGAGGAGCCTTTCGGCGGTCAGCTTACCAACGTTTCTGGAGCCGCGCATCTGGATTCAAGAAGGCGCTGTCTCTTAGACTTACCTTCGAAACTACGTCCCGAGATGCGCGTGCTTAATTGCGTGCTGATGAAAGTCAGAGGTGTGATCGCGCTCATCGAAGCAGACGGTTGGTATTCGTGGAGGGAGGAACCCCTCAATCGGCCGGTTCCTGCATATTGTGATGCGACATCCTCCCGCACTTTCGATGATGGGCCCGCTCCCTCGTTTATGCTGTCTACACTTCTCTTCTCGTCCGGCGCTGAGCCCTCGGAACAGCGTCCTCGTATAACTGTTGTTTCGCGACACTGAATGGACAAGCTCGATCGAGGCCGCCTATGAGGGCCGCAGCTCCGGAACCTGAAACCCTCAGCTCATCCACTACAGCGGTGTTGCCATGTACCAGAAATTTCCCCACTCATCTGTGACGCCCGCGCCTCGATCGCCATACGCCTGATCGGTGGGCGGATAACTGGGCTTCGCGCCGGCGCGGACTGCGCGATCGTACCAGGCATCCACATCCGGCACGTATAGATACAGCTGCAGCGGTGAAGGTGCTTCTTCCCGGACATCACTGATTGCAACGACCGAGTCGCCCATCCGGATGATCGAGTGTTGCACCCGACCCTCCGGGCCGTCCGCCCTCATTAATTCTGCCGCTCCGAACGCCTGTTTCACGAAGTCGATGTATCTCGCTGCGCCCCGGACTTTGATAAACGACGTGAGGTTGTGCTCCAGACCCTCCGAGTAACTCGGCCCAATCTGAGCTGAGATAATCCACTGGTTGTCAAACCGGTCACGAACACAACCAAACCGCTCACCGTAGTTTTCGGTAATCGCAAGCGTCGATACGGCACCCGCATTGAGCGCCCGCTGATAAACCTCATCGCAATTGGCCACCAGAACCCGGAGGAGTGCGGGTTTTCGCAGGCCATGGTATGAAGGACCGCCGCCGATCATCACCATCGAATCTCCAATCCGCACCTCGGAATGGATCGCGCCCGATTCGTGAGCGCTGCGACCTGTTTCGATGCCTGCGAATACCTGTTGAACAAACGCAATCAGCTCCTCCGCTTCCGGAAGAAAAATGTATGGTGTTACCGTGCGGAATCCCTCCCGAAATTGAACTGTTTTCGTACTCATGGATACTTTCCTTTCCAATGCCGACCGGAGCCGCGCCTTGAAATCTGGTCGAGGCATGGCGGAGAGGTCGCGCGCAATGATGAGCAGTTCGGTCAACTCTGCTTCGATGGTTGGCGTGACATCCCTATGCGCGAGGATGGCCGCCACTGCCAGGTCGAGCTGATCGATGTTTGGCTGCTTACTCATGTTTGCCGCCTGCACGCGCCCGCAGATTCTCCAGTGCCCTGAACTGAAGCTGCTTGATGGCGCCCTCGGATCTGCCGAATTCCGTCGCGATATCGCGAATACTCTTTTGTTCGACGAAACGTTGAATGATGACGGAACGTTGATCTTCAGGAAGGCTGTTTACAAGTTGAAACAGTGCGGCTCGCCGCTCAATCTCCGGCCAGTGTGACTTGTCGAGATCGTCCAGCGACGTCGAGTCGTAATCGTGATTCGATGAACGTCTCCACGCGTCGGCGATAACGTTTGCAGCGATGCGGTATAGCCATACCGCAAAGGGCACCCCGCGCCATTCGAACCGCGAGAGATTCGCCAACGCATGGTGAAACACTTCAGAAGTAAGATCTTCAGCCTGCGACCGATCGTGCACACGACGTACGATGAAAGCGTACACACGCTCAAAGTTTGCTTCGTAGAGATCCCCAAAGCGTTCTGGATCCTGCTGTGCCGATTCAATCAGCAGCCTTTCCTGTTCAATCATCTATAGACATAAACGTCGAACGAGACTGAAAAGTCACGCGGATGTTCACCGATTCTTCCTTGGGTCAGTCCGCCCCGGGAAAGCGGCAAAACTGCCGAAGCTGCAGGGCTATACATTCTGCAATCTCGCGACCACCTCGTATCGAGGGCCGGATGCCCAAAACTCTCTTTGGCGGTTACCTTTCCGGACACCAGGGCGGGGGAGTATACTCGGCCCAAAATTCCGGCGAAAGGAAATTCCATGGTCAACAAGCTATTGGGATCGATTGCTGTTGCAGTCATGTGTTTCATGATTCCGTATGCGCTCGCGCCTGCGGATGCACAGTCGCTGAAGTCCAAAGTGGACTTGAAATCGCTTACGCCACGTCTTCCAAATGGCAAGCCCGACTTCAGCGGAACATGGAACCGGCCCGGTGTTCAGGACATGACCAGGACCGTCACGAACGCGAACGGCACCAGCAACAAGGGCGAACCCAATCCTCTTCCGTTCACCACGTGGGGACAGGCACAGTGGGACAACTACGATCCCGTCCAGTACGGTGACTATGCCGGAAGCTGCATGCCGTTCGGGTGGATTCGATCCTTTACCCCTCACCCGATGCAGATACTTCAGAACAACGAGTACATTTCGTTTTTGTTTGAGCAAAGCACGATGTTCCAGGTCGTAAATACCGAAGGGTTGTCTCACAGAAAAGACTGGCCGGCCACATGGTTCGGCGATTCGCGAGGCAGCTGGGACGGAGACACGCTGATCATCGACGTGGTGAATCTCAACGGCTATACAAAGCTGGGCACCATCGGGCATCCGATGAGCGAGCAGGCACACCTGGTCATGACATTCAAACGGCCGGATATGGGGCATATCCAATTCAAATGGGTTCTCAACGATCCTAAGACCTACACACGGCCCATCAGCAATGAGAGAGTCCTGGTTCTCACACCGGATGTCGAAGTCATGGAATACGCGTGCATGGAAACCAATCTGTCCACTCTGCTTGACGGAGGAGTCAAGCCCTGGCTGGGCTCCAAAGATCAGGATGCCAATCTGCTTTACGGTACCGCCCATGACTGGCCCGCATACGACCTGACCAAACAGCAGAAACTGACCGGCGTGATCCGGGAACTTCAGTACAGGGGCAAACCCCCGATGGCGAAAATCGAGGTCGATAAGAAATTACTGGATGTCGTGCTCGCGCCGTCGCCTCGAATGGAGTTTCGAGGGCTGGAGGAAGGCATGCTGAAGCCCGGCGTCTCGGTCAGCGTGGTGGCTTATCCGAGCAAACAGATTAAGGACGAATTCCGCGCGGAAACGATTACGATTGGAACGCGTGCGACAGAACTGCGCTGAGTCGGAAGGAGAGGCACATTGCGATACATCCGGCGTTTCGCGGCGGCAGGTACGATCGTTCTGTTCGCGTTCACGACCGCAAAGGCGCAGCTTGGTTCCGTTGGTGTCGGTGCTCATGATCCCTCGACGATTGTTAAAGACGGCGGCGAGTACTGGGTCTTTTATACCGGCCGCGGGATACCTTCGTATCACTCCATCGAAGCATCCGACATCTACTATCACGACGAGCAGTACTTCCTCTTCGTCAACTGGGGACGCTGTTGCCGGCGCACCAACAGCACCTATAACATCCGTGTTGGACGGAGCACGAAGATGACGGGCCCTTACTTCGATAAGAGCGGTCAAGACATGATGCACGATGGAGGCACCCTCCTTCTTGCGACGGAAGGCGATATGATCGGTCCCGGTCATGCCGGCATACTCCGCGAAGCCGACAAGTACTGGCTGAGTTTTCACTTCTATGACGGCGGCGCCAGTGGCGCCAGCAAGTTGGCAATCCGGCCGCTGACCTGGGACGCTGACGGATGGCCAATGATCAGCGACGTAGCGATTAGCCATTAGTGTCCGGGTGAGATCTGCTTCTTATTTCATTTCCAATACAACTTGCAATTCGCCGGGTTCGGCCGAGCCATCAAGGATGAGAGGTTCCTTGAGAAGGTCAATCGAACCATAGGAGATCGATTTTACCGACGTTCCGGCAGGAAGTTTTCCCAGTGTGATGCGGTACTGGCCTTCGGGTAGTGGAAATCGGAATGTGCCATCGGGGCGAATCGCGGTTGCCATCGACGCACCCTTTTGAGGTTTCGCTTCGATCATTAATGCAGTGGGCAACGACGGAAACTTGCCGCCATCCTGAAGAATAGCCTTGCCGGGAAGTTCCGCATAACCAGCAACAGCAACGCCCGCGATGTCACGGTCGGCGACGACCACGGTTGCCATCGGTGTGACGCTTCCAGGTATTGTCTTCAATGTGTAGACGCCCGGCGGTACATTGGCGATGGCGAAAGCTCCATCGGCGGCGAGCGTGCCTTCCAATTGAGCCCACGCCGAATTTCCGGTGAGCACAACCTTCTGGCCCTTCGGCCTTGGTGAGCGTGGCCCGAACCCGACAACACCGCTCACTTTCACACCTGGTCCCGCGGGCATTCCCACATCAATGTCCTGATCTCCAACGACGATCTGAAGCACTGGCAATCCATTGGCCGGCACCGCGTTGAGTGTATGACTGCCAGGAGTGACTTTGAGAAATTCAAACGTTCCATCGGCCTTAACCTGAGCTGTTGACGACTGAGGCGGTCCGCTTCCTCCCGTCATCGCGATCAACGTGGGCCGTCCTGAGGTTGTCGGAACGCGTCCGCTGACACGCACGCCGACGGATCCGCGTGACATCGTGAAATTCAAACCGTCGATCACGGCGCCAGCGGCGATCAGCACACTCGTCGCGCCGGCAGTTGATGTGACTCCCGGGTAATATGTCGGAGTATCGATCAAACCGGCTTGAATGTAGTAACGGCCAGGAAGAATGTTATCCAACCGATAACGGCCGGCGCTGTCTGTCTGCGCCAGGCTCAACAGAGCGCCCTCACCAGCGGCGGTTTCCGGACCCGGCAATGCAACGGCGGCAACGCGTACTCCGGCGGCAGGTTCTCCCGTGGCTGTTCGAACCACTCCGGACGCCGTTCCTGTCTGGCTCTGCACTGCCACAAAAGGCGTTTGGGTCAACAGGAGGACAACGAGTCTCAAAAGCAGATGCATGGAAGCTCCATCACTTTTCCGCAGAGATCCATGAAACCCGAACGCTGAGGGTCTCATTTGCGTTCACATGAATGGGCACGCCCAGGTTTTCGTACTTTGCCATGAACTCTGCATTCTGCTCGGCGCCGCCAGAAGGCAGAGCCTCAAACGCGAACACTTTGTAATCGCCCGGAGCGACATTCGAAACAGTCAATGATGTCGAAGATGTCGATCGACTCATTGCGACGTTCTTGTACAACAGGACGTTCTGCCGGCGTGGCGCCGCCGGCACCAGGACGAATCGAGGCAGGGATCCAGAGGCCGGCGGCGTTTCAGCCGCCACTTGAACCGTTCCTCCATCGCTGCGAAGCGTTACTTCAATGGGTCCAACTGGTTCGTTGCCAACGACGATCGCGCCATTATCAAAGACACTCTTCGATCCGACGCGCAAATCCGCGACATAAAAGGATGAGGGAATTGGTGAGAGCTGAAGACTGTACCGGCCAGGAGGAACGGACGCGAACGAGAAAGCACCGGTTGAATCCGGACTCTGAGCCGTACGCACATGCGACACCAGCGGACTCGGAGTGTTGTCGAGGGGCAGCAAGCCGACGCGCATTGGATTTGAAGTTGCCCCGGGCGTTCCGCCCTCAAAGACGATGTGTCCATTGATGTCGGATGCGGCGATGGACACCGTCACATTTTCAACATCTCTGTCGGAGACAAACACGCGCACGCGACCCGTGGCATAGATCGCCGCGCCTAGAGCGGGCGCGGGCAATGGGGCTGGGGCATTGGCACCCGGAACAGGCGTTGGAATTCTCATATTGATTACGGGGAAAACATCCCAGAGGCCCGGAGGCAAAGCGATTTCGAATTCGCCACTCGAGCCTCGGCGTCCATTGATCAGGAGGGGTGCTGCTTGCGAATCCGCATTGTGCGGGTCGGCTGAAGCGAAACTCAGATTCGGTACCGTGTTGTCCGGTTGTCCATTCGCCAGTGTGCGCGCGGGAAGGTTCAGTACGGTTCCGGACACCTTAAAGGTCGGCGAATTCGCCATGTTGAAATCGATACCGACGACCTGCTGTCCGGCCTGCACGGGAATCCGTATCGCCCTGTCGGAATCCACCACGCCCGGATAATAGGCACCCCCGCCACGCAAGGCTGAGGGTTCGAGTCGAATGTAATACTCGCCACTTCCAAGCGCTGAAAAAACGTAATTGCCGAATCCATCCGGCTGCGCGGAACCCTGCTGCATGTAAGTTCGCCGTCCTTCACGGTATCCGATATTTCCTACAAGCACGCGTGCGTTGGCCAAAGGAACACCGTAAGCATCGAAGACGCGGCCGCTGATGGAACCGGCAGAAGAAAGCAACACCGAAACGTCGACCGGTTGAGTTCCCGCAAGCGCGGTTGCAGAGGCTGTCGGCACAGGGGAACCGACACTTGAGTTTAGCGGGGTAGCGATGTAACCGTCGCTGTCCACCTGGATTCGGTAGGAGCCTGGCACCAGCTTTTCGAATACCGCCATGCCATCCGCGCCAGTGGATATGGTTTGTCCGGCGGACGCACTGTTCTGCGCGCTTGGCGCACCGATTGGCGACAGCACGACCCGCGCCCCTGCGATTGGCTCCAATGTTCCGCCGGTTCGAACCGCGACGCGAATCACACCACCTGAAGTCGGCGTCTGTAGCAGTCCTCGCGCGCCTGCGACCGATGCAAGCGCGACGGACGCGCTGAGAATGAGAGCGCGAGCGATCGTGTTCATCTAATTTGGAGTGACTTTTCCATTGGCAATCGACGGCCACGTAATACTCAGGTCCTGCGCGAGAGCAGGCGCACTGTGAACGACGAATGCAATGAGCGCAGTCGCAAGAATTGAATTCCGCATCGGTCCTCCTCGTGCATTCACTGAAGTTCTGCTTATCATAAGGGGAAAGATTGGGGGGAAAGGGGAATTTTGGGCGGGAAACCGTGCGAGACAAACTCTCAATCGGCCAGTTCCTACATAATATTTGTGATGCGACAGTCTCCCGCATTCGTGGGATTCGCCTGCACGTTAAACAGGATTTGCTCGAGCGGGTCGGCGGTCATCAACCCGAGGACTGCCCCTTTCACGAAACTGCGAACGAGCAGTTGGCCCGCCAGGCTTCCAGCGTACATCGCGGCCGTTTCACCAACGGCCTGGCTTACGAAATAGCCGATTGCGCAGGCAATCATCCAGCGTGAGGTCGTAATCGCGTCCTTTCGGATTGCCGCCGACTGGGCCAGCCCTACAGTTGCTCCGACAATCAGGAGTTGAATACTGGCGATAAAGTTTTTTCGAATTCCTGATCCAAAGACTCAATCACACTCAGGACTCTGGCCTGCATTTTCTCCTCTGAGTGATATACGCATGCCTGCCGGTTTTTGTTAAACGTCCGGAGAAAATTCCAGTGAGATTCGGTTTCAATTTCCCCTTGTTGGCGCGAGCGAGCCGCTGGTACCAATGGACGATGTCCCTCGACGTTTGCACGATTCCGCTTTATTCCGTCCCGCGAGAATCTGGTTGCCGGAAAGGCGGATCATGTTCAGAAATTCCAGTTCGGGCCTGCGCGCTACTCGAAGCTCCAGTCTGGTGTTCGCCGCATTTCTCATCGTGACGGTTGCGGCGTCTCTGGAGGCTTCAGGCGTGACGAACTTATCGGAGGAGTCGCGGCTGAGGTCTGAACTACAACTCAGTGCTGAGGTGGCACCAGAAAGTCCGCCGGATGAAACCTTCCGTGTTCCCATTTGGATTCCCGGTTTCGATGATGACGAACCGATAGCTATCTGTTCACCCATACTCACGCCGAACCAGTCGCAGAAAAAATCGTCGAATTACGTGCGCTTCCGTGGGCGTTTTGCCGAAAGGCCGCGCTTCGGGAAACTGACTGGTTTGGACGTCTGCAGCGGAATGCTCCGAATGCTGCCGTTAATTTTGCATGCTGCACCGACAAGGCGCGTGGAATTCCCGCTTCCGATAATCTGAGGAGATCCGGTTCGACTTGCCTTCCGTTGAGGGAAAAGACCAGCAGGGCATCGCTGTACATGACAGCACGTATAATGGTCTATGGAGTTGACAGACAGCGGCACCATCAAACTTTCGCACTATATGGACCTTATTCCTCAAAGACGGTGAGTTCAACTTCAGCAACGATCGAGTCCGGCCGAATCGGCCATATTCTCGCCAAAGAAGATGGATCGTTATTGGAGTGTCTGGCGCAGCAAGCCGGGTTATCCCGGGAAGCAGGAGCATGGCTGCTCGCGTTTGGAGCGGTTTATGTGGATCGGCTGCGGGCGGATGCAGATCGAGCGCTCCTGCCAGGCCAGTATGTCCGCGTGCACTTTGATCCTAAACGTTTTCCGGTTCACGGCATTGATTGGAGAGCCGCGTTGGTGCATCGCGACGAGAAGTTTGTTGTCGTGAACAAGCCGGCCGAAATCCCGGTACACGCGACAGTGGATAACCGGGATGAAAATGTCCTCTATCAGTTGGGCGCCGCCTGTGGAGAGCACTTTTACATCACGCAACGTCTCGATGTGAGAGTGAGTGGACTTATTGTTTTTGCAAGAACTCGGGAATTCCAGCGTCAGTTCAATGGCCTTCTGGTGCAACGGAAAGTGAAGAAAAGGTACCTGGCGCTCGTGACGGCCGCACCGGCCCTGGGCCGCCATGTTCATTTCATGGAACCTACTGAACGAAGTCCCAAAATCGTGAGAGCAGAGACGTTTCCCAATTCTCTGGAATGTGCGCTGAGTGTCAGAGGTGTGAGGCAAATTCAAGGCCCCGATGATTCGCCGCACACTTTCGAGGTGGAAATCGATTTGGAGACTGGGAGAACCCATCAAATTCGGGCTCAGCTTTCCGCCATGGGGAGCCCGATCCTGGGTGACGTCCACTATGGTTCACCCACTCCTTTTGAAGTTAACCGAAATGGTTATCCCGGGATTGCGCTCTTCAGCACTTCGATTTCCTGGATCGATCGGGACGGACAACTTTGCAGCTTTACGCGGACTCCGCCGTGGAGTGAGGATACCTCGCGGGATTAAGTCTCTTCGCGCTCCCGGCGATCCTCCGGTGGTTGAACAGAGCCGAATATGGATCCGGTTTTTCCCTGAGATTCGTCGATCACATCCGCTGCAGCAACCGGGTGCAGGAACGATGCTGCCAACGTGGCAATGAGTACAACGAGAATGAAACCCAGCGAGATGTAAACTGGCATGTGGTAGAAGTCGACGATCAACATTTTGGTTCCCACAAATGTCAGGATTGCCGCGAGCCCGTATTTTAGATAGACGAATTTGTGAATGACGCCGGCCAGCAGAAAATAAAGTGAACGTAATCCCAGGATTGCAAAAACGTTCGAAGTAAAAACCAGAAGAGGATCGGTGGTTACCGCAAAGATCGCCGGAATGGAATCGACCGCGAACACCAGATCCGTAAATTCGACCAGAAGCAGCACCAGAAAGAGAGGCGTCGCCGCGGTCAGCCCGTTTTCCTTTGTGAAGAACTTCTGGCCGTCGTAGTGATTGCTCACTCTCAGGAATCGTTTTGCGGTGCGCAGGACTATATTTCGTTCAGCGTCGAATTCTTCGTCCTGACGAGTTGCCATCTTGATACCCGTGAATACAAGGAAGCCGCCGAAGAGATACATAATCCAGCTCATCTTCTGAATCAGAAATACACCCATTCCGATGAATGCGCCGCGCATCAGCAACGCGCCGAGAATTCCCCAGAATAGAACCCGATGCTGGAATTTGGCCGGAACGCTGAAGTAAGCGAAAAGCATGACGATGACAAAGATGTTGTCTGCGGAAAGTGAAAGTTCGACGAGATACCCGGTAGCAAACAACAGTGCCTGTTCCGGCCCTTTCCACGCAAACAGGATCATTGCGAACGCAATGGCGAGTGACGTCCAGACTGCGATCCAGATTCCGGCTTCCTTTGGACGCACGACGTGTGCTTTGCGATGAAAGATTCCAAGGTCGAGGGCCAGAGTTCCCAGCACAAAAATAGAGAAGCCGATATAGATCCAGGTGTTGGTCATGGGAAGTGCTCCTCCTTTCCGGCAATTTCAAGCGGCGCACAACGAAAAAGGCGAGCCGCTACGGTACACATTGGTGTCTCGTAGTGGTCTCGCCTTAGAGGATCTCGCTACCGACCGAGGGTATTTGGCTTCACACCCTGTGTTGACGACCGGCGGCATTGGACCAACAAATGATCCAACAGGCTACTCCCCACTGTCATTTTCAGCGTAGCACGATTGATGGAATGAGGCTTCAGTTTCCTCGACACTGCGACGGCTGCTTTCATGTTCCCACCGTAGGGGCGGTCTATGACCGCCCACAATCTGGCGGATTGCATTCCTCAAAATTGTGGGCGGTCATAGA
>JBGPBY010000021.1:0-26578 GCA_041481485.1 Terriglobia bacterium | reverse complement strand
TCGGAAAGTCCATCGGGCGCATCCTGGGAGTTCTTTTAGCACTATCGGGATTGTCGATTCTGCTGGGACTAATGGCGGATAGCGACTCGGTGCTGCAAAACGGGTCATTGCTCTTCACTCTTGCGCCGATCATTACAATCTTTCGCCGGGTTGTGGAGCCCAGGGCGGCCGTGGATCGTTCGATCACCAAAGGAAGTGATGCGCTGGCGCAGGAACTGCAGCATTTGTACGGGAAACTCGTAATCGGAGATTGGAATGTCTTTCGCAAATGGGTGATGTCGGATTCCGCGCTGGCTCAGAAAATACGGGAGGTTTCTGGCGATCCGCCAGCTTTGGAACTGAGTGCATCGGACCGGGACCGTATCGAAGCGTATTTGAATCGTCTTGCGAATGGATCCGGCTCGCCGGAAAATGCGCCGAAGCCCGAGGTTGCGGAAAACGCTACGAATCCGGATCTCCCGGCAAGCAAGTTCAAAGTACAGGCTGTTTCCGCGCGCAAGACGCTGCGCCGCTGCTTCGATATGGAGCCCAATGGGGACTCGAAATCCAGCGATTCATCGAGTGTATCCAACCACCGGAACACGATCGACTTGCTCGGTCAGATTCCGGGCCTTCGGTTCCAGGATTCCTTTTCCGACGGGAATATCGAACATGCAGCCCTGTGCCTGTCTGGCGGTGGCGTGCGCAGCGCGACGTTCAACCTCGGAATTCTGCAGGGATTGAATCGATCCGGGTTGCTCGACAAGTTTGCGTACCTGTCGACGGTTTCGGGTGGAGGGTTCATCGGGGGCTGGCTATCGGCGCTGAAATTGCGAAAGCCCTGGAGCAAATTGCCCGACGACAACCTGGCGCCCGCGATTGGACATCTGCGAGGGTACAGCAATTACCTCACTCCGGATGTCGGACTGTTGAGTATCGACACGTGGTCTTTGATCACGATATACCTGCGCAACCTGATTCTGACCTGGATCGTAATCGTTCCCTGTATTGCTGCAGCGCTCATGGCGCCACGTCTCCTGCTCAGCCTTTACACCCGGACGCCCGGCGATTTTGCCGTTTCGATACTTTTTCTCGCCACCGGATTTACTGCACTGACGCTGAGTATCGGTTATATGGGCGCCCATCTCCCAAGTCATGACTTGGATCGCGAGTCGTTGCTGCTTCTTCGGCGGCGCTCCAGCTTTGTTCCGGTCGTCGTGCTTGCGATATTCGATGCTTACGTCATATCGCAAATCGGCTGGTCGAGTCCATGGATGATGGTAGGTGGCGTCATGCAACTCGCGATAGTGGCGCCCATGTTTCTCGACAGCGCCAATCCCGATACCGGCACGGGTACGAACCCGTCGATTCGGGATGGGCAGATCGAGTTTATCTATCGCGCACTGCTTCCGTTATTGATATCCGCACTGTGTCTGACAAGTTGTTGGAAATGGCTTCCTCGTTCCACACCGTTGCGATATGCGCCGTTCTTCGTGGTCGGCAGCGCCGTCGCTGTGCTGGTTCCATGGGCAGTATGCTCCATGTGGGCCCGGCACGAGCAGCATCGAAAACTGAGTTCCGACAAAAACAAGATCGACATTGATCGTTTGAACGATTTCGATTTCAAACTCGCGTTTTCGTTCCTGCTTCTCAGCCTTGGGGCGGCGCTGGGGGGTGCGCTGGGCTGGTTTATAGCCACGCGGAACTGGTTTCCATACACGGACGCGATGTACGTGAGTTTTGCCGCGCCCATACTTCTGGGAATTTACCTGATCACGGGGACATTGATGGCGGGCGCAATCAGCCGGCATACGCGCGACGATGACGAGGAATGGTGGGCGCGAGCGGGCGCCTGGACGTTGACGGCGGGAATGGCATGGATGGTGTTTACGGTTGGCGTACTGATTTTGCCGCCGATATCGGTGGAGTTCCTGAAGGGGCTGTACGTCAAATGGTTCACATCGAGCATGAGTTGGGGCGATATCGCGAAAGCGGCTGCTGCTCTCATGGGCGGACTGTCGGCAGTGGCCTCGCTGATCGCAGGATTCTCAGGCAAAACCCCCGGCAGCAAGGAATCCGGAGCCGAGGTTTCCCCGGCACTGTCCATGCTGGCGCCAGTGGGAGCCACGGTGGGCCTTGTCTACATCATGGTTCTGATTGCATGGGGCAGTGAGAAGTACATTTCCATTCTGGCATCCCGGTTGTCATGGGCGCCCGGATCTCCGCTGCTGCTTCTTCTCGTCCTTGCATCATTTATTCTGTTCGGATTCCTGGCGGGCCTCGCGATCAATACAAACAAGTTTTCTCTCCATTACTATTGGCGCAATCGTATTGTGCGCGCCTATCTGGGCGCTTCGAATTCGGATACGTCAAAGCTGAATTCTTTCATCGGGTTCACCACCAACGACAATGTTCAGATGTGCGAACTCAGGGAAATTGCGAACCGGCGGCCCCTGCATGTCCTGAATCTCGCTTTGAACCTGACCTCCTCGCACAATCTCGCACTGCAGGAGCGTAAAGCGGAATCGTTTACGATTTCGCCGCTTCATTGCGGATGCTCCAATCTCGGTTACCGCGATTCGCGTCACTATGGACGCGGCAGATTTTCCGGCAAAGAAGGGATCTCTCTGGGAACTGCAATGGCGTTATCGGGAGCGGCCGTCAGTCCCAACATGGGATATATGGTGTCGTCGCCGGTGCTGCGCTTCCTGATGACGCTTTTCAATCTCAGGCTCGGCGCGTGGTTTGGCAATCCGAGCCAGGCCGGCAACCGGACGTTCCAAATGGAATCGCCCGCGCATTCGGTTGGGCCGATTGTGCGAGAAGCGCTGGGCCTGGTAAACGAAGATTCTCCGTGGGTCTATCTTTCCGATGGCGGACATTTCGAGAATCTGGGGCTGTATGAAATGGCAAGGCGCCGCTGTCAATTTATTCTGGTGGCGGATGCCAGCACGGATTCCAACTATGAGTTTGAATCGCTGGCCGTATCCGTGCGGAAAATCCGTATCGATTTCAATTTCTCAGTTTCGATACAGCGGGCTGCACCGATTGGCCGATTTACGGACGGCAAAGGTTCCTATTACGCGCTTGGAAAAATTCATTACTCGCCCGGAAATGAAGGCAAGCTGATTTACATAAAGGCTTCGATGATGGGAGAGGAGCCGGAGGACATCCAAAACTATCAGCGGGCGAACAAGAGCTTTCCGCAGGAATCGATCGCGGACCAGTTTTTTACGGAGTCTCAGTTCGAGAGTTACCGCGGCCTTGGCGAACATATCATGAGCACCATGATCAAGAAGGCCAAAGGCGCGTCCGACCTGGCAACGCTCTACGACGCGCTGAGCGAAGCCACAAGTTCGGTTTCCGAGGATCCTCAGAAAAGCCTCATCACCGTTCTCAAAAAGGTAGTAGCATCGGCGTAGAATCCGGGCATGTTTGCTTCACGCCTCCGCTGAGATTGGAGTATTCTTTGGAAGCATTTTCCCCAACTGTCCAGAGCTGCGGCGATGCCAACGTGGTCCGTCTGGAGCCGGATGTGGCAAAAGCTTTCCCTAGTTCACAATCTGTCAATGAAGCGCTGCGACTGGTCATTCAACTTAAGCACATTCCGGGAACGGCATAGTCGGTGGGCGGCATGCGGCGCGGCATTGCAGACCGCGCCCGCAACGGCACCTGCAGTAGCGGGACTTCAGCTACCGCTTTCCTAGCACCAATCGAATGTCCGAAAGCGCCATCGCGCCATCTAGCTTCAGCTCGCCGCTGAGCAGGTCTGTGGAGCCGTAGGAAAGAGACTTCACGGTCAGGCCCGTGGGCAGAGCGCCGACGGCAAAGCGGTATTCCCCTTCCAATATGGGAATCCGGAAAGTTCCGCCATGACCCGCGGCGGTGGCGAAAGACGCGCCACTGGCGGGCCGGGCTTCCAGCATCAGCGCGGTCGGGAGCACCGGCAGCGGCGATCCATCGTCAAAAGTGGCGCGGCCAGAAAGTTCCACCAGGGCCGGAATGGCAAATCCTCGAATATCGCGATCCGCAACCGTCAGCTTCGAAATTTCAAATGGAGAACCGGGGATTGTGCGCACCGCATAGAGACCCGCCGGAATGGAAGGGAACTCAAACTCACCGGCTTGATTGATCGCCGCTTCGGTCTGGGCCCACGGTCCCGATCCTGTCAGGATGACGTGCAGATTGGCGGGCCTTGGAGAGTTTGTCCCCAGACCCACGACGCCGCTTACTTTCACGCCCGGGCCTGAGGGAAGTCCTACAGCCACATCCGAGTCGCCGACAGAGATCGGCAGGCTGGGAAGCGCATTCAAAGGTTCCGCAAACATCGTGTAGGTTCCCGGCGCGACGCGAAGGAACTCGAAGGTTCCATCTGAACTGATCGGCCGCGATACCACGGCGTCGGCGCTGGATTGGACGAGACGAATCGATGTCGGTTTCGGATCGATCGTCAACGGCACGCGTCCAAACACGCGCACGCCGGCAGCGCGGGTCATCGTGAAATCCATTCCAGAGACCGTCGCTCCGGCGGTGACGCGCACGGTCGCCGCCGTGCTCATCGTCGAAACGCCAGGATAAAAGTTCGGAGTATCGATTAGTCCAGCTTGAATGTAGTACGGTCCAGGCAGAATGTTTTCCAGTCGATAGCGCCCGTCCTTGTCGGTCTCGGCAAGGCTCACCAGCGCGCCGCCCTGCACGTCGGCATCCGGCAACGCCACAGCAGCCACGCGCACGCCAACTGCAGGCGTGCCGTTTGGGCTTCGTAGTTGTCCGGAAACCACGCCGGTCTCCACTCGCTGCGATCGTCCGGGAAACTGCATCAGAAGGACGGCAATGATGGAGATTGCCAGAGTTCTGCAGTTCACTGCGACGCCCTCAGGTTGACAGTGATTTCCGCGGGATCCCCCGAAGCGCCTCCCGCGCGAATAACGCCGACATCGCGAAAAGTAATCCCCGGAATGGCCGGAGAGAACTCCAATCGATAGGAACCTTGCGGGAGTGCCGTGAGACTGAAACTGCCGTCGTCGCGAACCTTGGCCAGGCGTGACTGATACCAGAGCGGTGCGGGAGTTCCGTCTACCGCCGACACGTGAACTTCGATGCTCGACAGCGAGAATCCTGCGGGCAGCTTTACTTGCGGATCCACAACAATTCGACCCGGGATGGTGGTGTATCCGATTTTCACCGTGAGTCCCTCGACATTGCGATCCATCACATCGACCGCGAGGCGTCCCGCGGCGTAAGCGGCTGTTCCGGCGGTCGGCACCGGGGTCGCGGGTGTCCTCACCAGGGGTACAAGCGGAAACACGTCCCATGCCCCCGCAGGCAGCATCAATTCGAAATCGCCGCTCGATGCGCCGGGAGAAGTATTCGTCAATAGAATGGCTGCATTCGTAGACGGCGCTGTTGTATCTCTCGGAATCACGCTGATGGTAGGCACCCCGCCACTGGGAGGAGGATTGAGAACTTTCCCAGACACCTTGAAGAGCTTGGGAGTCTCCATTACAAAGTCGGCGCCGACGATGTGTTGGCCGCCCTGGACAGGTATCAGCGATGCGGCACTGCGGATCAGGCCGCCGGGAAAGTATGCCGGCAACGGAGGCGCCGATTGCGATGACGGCGCACCAACAGCGGTTACCAGATAGTTCCCGGGCAGAACTCCGGCAATAAAGTAATCTCCTTCTGCATTCGTGGTCGTGACATAGGTCTCCGGACCGCTTGCCGCAATCGTGACTCCGCGCAGCGCCCGCTTATTCGTATCGAGGATTCGACCGCCAATGCTTGCGAGCGAAGCGGCATTGGGCAGCGGCGCACGGGAACCAGGTATCTCCACGCGATAGCTGCTCTGCCACGCGTTGTAGGATCGACTGGCGACCCCGTTGCGTATCGCTCCATCGTAACTCGAGCGCCCGGGAAGCAGGGTGATGCGCACTCTGCCCCGTTCCCCCACATGCAACGCGCCCGCATGAACGGCGGCCGCACCGAGGTCGGAATCGTCCGTGTAGACGCCGTCGCCCCAGACTGAACCGGATTGCGAGCCGGTCACCTCGAACTCGAAGGACTCGCCACTATGGTTCCGGAGCGCTACCAATGGGGGACTGCCCGTTCGGCCTGTCGGCTGGCCTCCCAACAGTTGCCAGACACTCTGCTCATCGATTGGGAAAGGCAACCCGGTCACAAAAACTCCGGCGTTGGGCGGCCCATTCGGCCCGGCGTTCACAACGAGGGCCGGCGGAGGCTGGGTAGCAGGAGCCGGCAGTACGGGAACGGACGCGGACGATGCGTCCGCTCGTGCAAGCCGATAACTGCCCTGGAAGGCCATGAAGTCCCGCGATGTCACACCGTTTCGAGTGGATCCTTGATACTGGCTCTGACCGGGCAGAAAAGTGATTAACACCTCTCCTTCCTGATTGGCGCGAAGCAACCCTGCATGCACGACGGCAAGCGAAAGATCGGAATCGTCCGTATAGATATCGGTTCCCCAGATGATCCTTCCCAAACCATCGGCGCCAACGACACGAACCCTGAACGTTTCGCCGACGTGCGAGCGGTAGCCGGTCATTCGAAGAATCGGCGAACTCAAAGAGACCGATAATTGAATGCTGCGAATCTGATCGAGCACGGCGTTCGCCTGGGTTGCCTGCCCGTTGCGCTGATACTGATCGGCAAGGTCCTGAAGTTGCGTGATGGTCTGGCGGAGTACCGCTCGCGCGTCGTCTGGAAGGCCTGTTTGAGCGGCCCCAGTTATCGGAGAGGCAGCCAGGAGAAAACACGCCGCAAACACAAAGAGGTGTCTAGCCATGGTACCTAACTCCCAAGAGACAGCGGGCGAAGCCGCCGGGTTCATCCTAGTCTACAGAAAAAACTGAGAATGCCCGACCCGGGACGTGACGAATGAAGTGGCTTGCTTCAGTAAGTATTTGTGCAGCTGCCGATTTTCGAAATGAATTGGGCATGGACAGTAAAAGTAGTGGAGGTGGTATGACAAGGCCGAGGAACAAGGGGATGGATTCCCTGACGTTGTTGTGGCTCGCGGCCCTTCTTGCGACCGTGTTCTCGGGATGTTCATCGAACAAGCAACGCGTATTCCGATATTCGACTGTAGGAGAGCCGTCAACGCTGGACATGATGGGGTCAATAGCGGTAGTTACTGGTGATATTACTTCAAACATCTACGAAGGTCTGTTCGCGCACGACTCACATTTCATACCGCAGCTCAGTCTGGCTCAAAGCTACAAGATAGAGGACCAGGGGCTGCGCTGCGTGATCGCGTTGCGCAGGGGAGTCCTGTTCCACGATGGCCAGGAAATGATCAGCGGCGATGTGATCGCCTCACTGAATCGCTGGATGAAGATGACTGCCGGCGGACACACTTTGTTCAGGAATCTGGCAAAACTGGAGGCGCCGGATCGATACACCATCGTGATCCATTTGAAAAAGCCGATGTCCATTGTTGCCAATCTGCTCGCCGTTCGGCCTGGCCAGGCAGCCATTTACCCGAAGTCGGTTATCGACGCCGCCGGCGAAGGGAAGCTCAAAGACTACATTGGGACCGGTCCATACAAGTTTGTGTCCTGGCATCCCAATCAGTACATCGAACTGGATCGCTTCGATCGATACGTGGGACGGACCGAGCCGGCGGATGGAATGGCAGGCCGCCGGGAAACATACCTGAACAGGATCCACTTCATTCCCGTTCCCAATGTGCAGCAACGCCTCCAGGGAGTACAGACCGGTCTTTATGACTTTGCATTTATCTCTCCGGAACTGTATGCGAGTGTCGGGAGTTCGCCGATCGAAACAAAAATCGTCAAGCCATACTTCTATCCCGTTTTTGTTTTCAATAAGAAGCAGGGGATGTTCAGCGAACTCAAGATGCGCCAGGCCGTTCAAGCCTCGGCGGATTTTCAGCCGATGCTGCAGGCAGCGTTTGGGGACCCCGACTTTTATCGTCTCGACCCGAGCCTGAATTTCAAAGAAACGAAATGGTGGTCCGACGCCGGCAAGGCGCTTTACAACCAGAACAATCCCGCCAGGGCAAAAGAACTACTGGCAGAGGCAAGATATCGCGGAGAGACGGTTCGAATACTGACCACGCAGGACTACTTCTGGATGTACAAGTTGGCGGTCGTGTTGAAGAGTCAGCTGGAAGCCGCCGGCATGAAGGTTCAGCTTGATGTTGAGGACTGGCCGGTCTTGATCCAGCGCTGGAGCGATCCGGGGGCTTACGATATTTACACATCCGGGTTTGTGAACTTCAACGATCCAGGAGCGGCGCCATACTGGGATGAGACCTTTGCAGGATGGTGGAGCAACCCTCTGAAAGACTCCCTTATGGAGCAACTTGCCACGGAGCCGGATGACAAAAAACGCCTGAACCTCGCATCGCAATTTCAACAGCTCTTTTACGAGGATGTGCCCATGCTCAAGGTCGGCGATAGTTTCGCTCTTTTGATTTGGAGCAGGGAAGCGCACGGCCCAGGCCTCAGTTCTCAGTTCCCCTACCTTTTCAATTCCTGGCTTTCAAAGTGAGTTTGGACAGTGGAAACTAGAAACATTCGGATGGAATCTTCGATTCGGCTGATTGGCGCGACGTTGGTTTCCATCCTCCTCGCGGCGTGTTCAGCCGGGCCGGCAGCGACACTTCCCGTGGACAGCACGCCCCGGAGTGGCGGGACGTTGCGATTTGCGACGATTGGCGAGCCGCCTACTTTGGACATGATGGCGACTACTCTTTCAATTTCGGTAGACGTTACCTCCAACATATATGAGGGTCTGTTCACTTTGGATTCGCACTTCCAGCCACAGCCGATGCTGGCTCAGTCATTCAAGACGGATGATCAGGGACTCCGCTGGGTGATTACCTTGCGCAAGGGAGTCCTATTTCATAACGGTCAGGAAATGACCAGTGACGACGTGATCGCCTCTCTGTATCGCTGGGGCAGAATGACATCGGGAGGGCGGACCTTATTTCAGAATCTTTCGAATCTTGAGGCGCCGGATCGATACTCCATTGCGATCCGCTTGAAAAAGCCGATGTCCATCGTCACGAGTTTGCTCTCGATTCGGCCCGGCTTCGCTGCCATCTACCCCAAATCAGTCATTGACGCCGCGGGCGACGGGCAACTCAAGGAGTACATCGGAACAGGCCCGTACAAGTTCGGCGAGTGGAAGCGCAACCAGTACATTGAAATTGTCCGTTACGGTCAATACCAGGCGCGCACTGAACCGGCAGACGGCATGGCAGGGAAGCGGGAAGCGTATGCAGAAAAGATTCACTTCATCCCGGTGCCTGAAGCACAACAGCGCGTCCAGGGAGTCGAAACCGGTCTATATGACTTCGCGACGGCGATTACACCGGATCTGTACGCGAACACCAAAAAAATACCTTCGATCGAAACAATGATCGTGAAACCATCCTTTTATATCGTTTTTGCTTTCAATAAAAACCAAGGCTTGTTTTGCGATCTGAGAATGCGTCAGGCGGTACAAGCAGCGGCAGACTTCCAACCCATGCTGCAGGCTGCTTTTGGTGATCCCGCCTTTTATCGCCTCGACCCGAGTCTGAATTTCAAAGAAACGAAATGGTGGTCCGACGCGGGCAAGGCTCACTACAACCAGAACAATCCCGCCAAAGCAAAACAACTACTGATGGCGGCAGGCTATCGTGGCCAGACGGTCCGCATACTCACGACGCATGAGTATGACTATATGTACAAAGTCGCAGTCGTGTTGAGGAGTCAACTGGAAGCCATCGGTATGCATGCGTCTATCAACGCGCCGGACGCGGCGGCCGCTAGCGAGCATTCGAAAGATTCGAGCGCGTACGATATCTACACCACCAGTTTTCTGAACTTCAACGATCCAGGGGCCACACCATACTGGGACGAGACCTCGCCGCTATCGGGATGGTGGGCCAACCCTCAGAAAGATTTCCTTCTGCAGCAGCTTGCTGCGGAGTCGGATGACAGCAATCGCCTGGATCTTGTATCGCAGTTTCAGAAGCTCTGGTACGAGGACGTTCCCCTGCTCAAAGTCGGGGATGGTTTCACTCTCCGAATTTGGAGCAGAAAGGTGCACGGTCCGGGGCTGACGAATTCACCACTCTTCTACCTGTACAATAATTGGCTTTCAAAGTGAGGGAATCGCCACCGCTGCTTGAAATCAAGCACCTCACCGTCGGATTCCACACGGAAGATGGGCCACTCCGTGCCGTCGATGATTTCTCCATGGTTATCAACGCGAGAGAAACCGTGTGCATTGTCGGCGAGTCCGGAAGTGGAAAAAGCGTTACGGCGCTTTCCATCCTGCGGCTGATCGAGCAGGAAGATAGTGCGAAAACCGGCGGCCAAATACTCTTTGATGGCGCCGATCTCAGCAAGAAGAGTCCTGCTGAGATGCGGCGCGTTCGCGGCAGCCAGATCGCCATGATCTTTCAGGAACCGATGACTGCGCTGAATCCCCTCATGACCATTGGAGATCAGATTGCTGAAGCTCTACTCCTGCACGAGAACAGGGTGACTCGGACGCAGGCACTGCAGAAAGCTGTCGAGATGTTGCGTGCCGTCGGGATGTCCGAGCCGGAGATTCGCATCCGCCAGTACGCGCACGAACTCTCCGGGGGGATGCGCCAGCGCGCGATGATCGCCATGGCGATCGTTTGCAATCCGAGGCTGCTGATCGCGGATGAACCGACGACCGCGCTCGATGTGACAATCCAGGCGCAGATCCTCGGATTGCTCCGCGAACTCAAGTTACGAAACAACATGTCTCTTCTCCTCATCACGCATGACATGGGCGTTGCCGCGGAGATGGCCGACCGCGTGGTGGTTCTATACGCCGGCAAAGTAATGGAAGAGGGCGCCGTGGAAGATATTTTCGATCACCCGCGTCACCCGTACACGATCGCTTTGTTGGCATCCATCCCGGGCGTAGAGGGGGAACGGGAGGCGCGGCTGCATACGATTGCGGGAAGCATTCCCAACTTGACCCAGGTATTCCGCGGCTGCCGTTTCCATCCGCGATGCAGCTTCACCACCGATCGCTGCCGCACTGAAGAACCACCTATGCTTGCGCGGAACAGCCACCACGCCGCGTGCTGGAACATGGACGAAGTTGAGGCAGCGTCCAAAAAAAGCGTCGCTTATGAATGAATCTATAGTTCAGACGCCATTGCTTGAAGCGCGCAACGTCAAAAAATATTTTCCAATCAAGCGGGGTGTCTTCAGCCGCACGGTGGGTTACGTTCGCGCCGTCGTCGACGTCTCTCTGGAGATTCGCCGGGGCGAGACCCTCGGATTGGTGGGCGAATCCGGCTGCGGAAAATCAACGCTCGGCCGCGTGCTGCTGATGCTTCAACACCCGACCGCCGGTCAGGTCCGTTTCGAAGGAAGGGATCTTCTTGGGCTGAGGAAACGCGAGTTGCGCGCGATGCGCCGCGAAATGCAGATCATATTCCAGGATCCTTTCGGTTCACTCGATCCGCGTTTTACGATTGGCGATATCGTTGGGGAGCCTTTGATAGTACACCGTGCCGTGTCGGGGCGGGCGGGCCAGACAATGGACGAACGCGTGGTGGAGCTTCTCGAACTCGTGGGCCTCGACCCAGCGCGGCGGTACCGTTATCCCCACGAGTTCTCGGGCGGGCAGAGACAGCGCGTCAGTATCGCCCGCAGCATCGCTCTCAATCCTAAATTTATTGTCGCCGATGAGCCGGTATCGGCCCTCGATGTATCGGTGCAGTCCCAGGTCATCAATCTGCTGAGCGATCTTCAAGCCCGCCTGGGCCTCACGTACCTCTTTATCGCTCATGGCCTGAACGTTGTCCGGCACATTTCCGACCGTGTCGGCGTGATGTATCTGGGCAAGCTTGTCGAAGTTGCTTCTACCGACGCTCTATTCAGCGCTCCGTTACATCCATACACTGCAGCGCTTCTTTCGGCGATTCCCGTTCCGGATCCGCATCGGCGGCGCAACGGAATCACGTTGAAGGGGGACGTGCCATCTCCGTCGAATCCTCCTTCGGGCTGCCGTTTCCGTACTCGGTGCTTGTTCGCTCAACCGCGGTGCGCCGATGAGGAACCGCTCCTGAAAACGATAGCATCCGGCGGGTCCGGACGCGAAGTCGCCTGCCATTTCCCGCTTTCCTGAAGGAACGAACGAGATGTTTTCATACATACTGCGGCGACTTCTTGTCGATGTGATCCCCGCCATTGCCGTTGTCGCGGTTGTGGCGTTCACGCTCATCCACCTCACACCCGGAGATCCGGCGTCTGTGGCGTTGGGCGAAGAAGCCAGGCCGGAGCAGGTCGCAGCGCTCCGCGCTCAACTGGGCCTCAACGATTCGCTGCCGGTTCAGTTCGGGCACTGGGCTTCGCGAATCGCGCACCTGGACCTGGGTCAATCGATCTTCCGTCATGATTCGGTCTTCGAAGGAATCACGAGCAGCCTTCCCTGGACACTGGAGTTGACGTTGCTCGCCCTGACATTTGGCGTCGTGTTCGGGGTCAGCGCGGGCATTGCCGCAGCGTTGTCCAAAGGGGGGCTACTCGACAAGATCGTTATGGGCATTGCGATGCTCGGCATCTCTATGCCGTCTTTCTACCTCGCGCTGCTCATGAGTTTTGCCATAGGCGTAAAACTGGGTTGGTTGCCCACCGGAGGAAGCATTCCATTTGCCGAAGACCCTCTGGGCAACTTGCGCTCGATGATCATGCCCGCATTGGTACTGAGCCTCATCGAAGGCGCCTTTATCAGCCGTGTGACTCGTTCCAGCATGTTGGATATCAAGGGCCTCGACTTCGTGCGAACCGCGCGTGCAAAGGGCGCGGCAGAGAACAGGGTCGTGCTGGTCCACATGCTGCGTAACGCCATGGTTCCGATTGTGAGCTCCGTCGCGGTCGTTGCCTCTCTGCTTATGGGGGGAGCCATTATCGTGGAAACAATCTTCGGCATTCCCGGAATGGGACAGCTGGTGATTCATGCCGTGCAGAACCGGGACTATCCCGTGCTGCAGGGCGTGGTGCTTACCGTGGCCGGCATTTACATCATGATCAACCTGGCCGCGGACGTGCTTTGCGCGATGGTGGACCATCGCATTCGCTTCAACTAAGAGGTCTAAACAAACTCAATGACAACTGCGGAGATTTCCTGGGAACAATCCAACGGATTGCTGCGCCGGTTCCGGCATCATCCAACCGTTCCGATCGGTTTGAGCATTCTACTGACCATTCTCATGCTATCCGTCATCGCACCTCTCATTGCACCCCATGACCCTCAGATGTTGAACGTTTCGCAAAGCCGCCGATCCCCCGATCGCGAATATTATTTTGGAACGGACGAATATGGGAGGGATGTGTTCAGCCGCGTTCTCTATGGCGGGCGCATCTCATTAAGGGTTGGTGCGGGAGTCACCCTGCTGGCAGTCGGATTGGGAACGCTGATTGGTCTGATCACCGGCTACTTCCGTCGATTGGACCCTGTCGTCATGAGAATTTCCGACGGGCTCATGGCGTTTCCCAGCATTCTTCTGGCGCTGGCGCTTCGTGGAGTCATGGGGCCGGGTCTCGGCACGGTGATCGTGGCGCTTGGCGTGGCTTACCTGCCCAGAGTGATTCGCATCATGCGAGGTTCGGTGATTGTCGTGCGGGAGTTGGAATTCGTGGAAGCCGCCGCCGCGATCGGCAGCGGAGCCGGAAGAGTTCTGTTCAAACACATTTTGCCCAATGTCATGGGTCTTGTGCTGGTCCAGATTTCCTTCATTTTCTCGGGCGCTGTGCTCGGAGAAGCGGCACTGGATTTTCTGGGTGTCGGCATCCCTCCGGAGATCCCTTCATGGGGCGGAATTGTGAGCGACGGCCGTACTCTCATGTTTCAAAACCCGTGGTTAACCATTTTCGCCGGACTCGCGATCATGTTGACAGTCCTGGCGCTCAACCTTACCGGGGATGGTCTACGAGACATGCTTGATCCCCGATTGCGAAAGTTGAAGTAGAACGGCTAACCCGAGGGTCAGGATTGCATTCACCACTGCAGCCAGGACAGCACCGCGGCAGCCCATGGTTTGGGAACGAAACTGGCCAACTGCGGCGAGAAGTTGCGGTTGCCGTCAACTATAACGGTAAGATCCGCGGACTTCAGGCTGTGCTGGCACACCAGATTCAAAACGCTTGAACCACCCCAAAGGTACATGTACAGAGCGAACACAATTAATACGACTGAACCGGCGCAGACCGAGAGCCGCGCCTTCGGCGGTATCCACTGCAACAACCTTTGAAGACGTTCGGCAATCTTTGCAGCAACGGCTGGGAAATTGAATGAGTGGAGTGTCGTCGCCTTATCCTCGGCCATGCAGTTAGGATTTTATTGCGGGGACACGGCGGTCCAATATTTTGTTCGAATCAGCGGGAAATGCCTGGAGCTTCCCGATTTTTTGCTACTCCATAGTATGGATCGATTTTCGAAAATCTTGTCCTCCCCCGGCGAAGACAAAAAATTGTGCCGGGCTTTCGGGCCGGAACCCTTGAATCTTTGGGGAGGGCAGCACGATCGCCTCGCGATTATGCGACAGGGTGTCCACATGAAGTATTGACCGCTCGAACTCACCCTGGGGCACCGCACCATGCCCCCCCTTAACTTGCAATGGAGATTTTTCGTAATCCATTTCTAACTTTTTGAATAATTCTTCGGTGGCGTTGCCATTCGCGTTGGCGGCGCTAATCCCTCAGCCCCGGCGTGAGCCAGGGGAAAAAGACTATGAAGCCATTTGAAAACTACTCATGGGCGGCCATGGCCCTTGCCGGAAACGGTGATCTGGAGATCGGGAATCGGGTCGCTTACTGAGATGTTGCCCGTGAACCGTTCTATACTCCGGCGTGTCCTTGAACGAAGCGGAGGTACGTTGAAGGGAGTGCTGTCATTTCTGTTCTGTGTTGCGGCACTGCAGGGGGTGCCGCAGGCGCCCGTCCCTGCGTCCGAGTCGCCATTCCTCTGCAATGAAGCCGATGAAGTCATTGCGTTGGAGGCCCTGGCCGCTGCTGTTGCCGAAGCCAATGGGGGGCGTGGACGAGGCGCTGTTCCTGTGAATCGCGGGAAGAACTGTGCTTCCATTGAAGGTGTTGTGGAGCGCGAGGGATCCAACAACGGCATCCCGTATGCGGAAGTGACGCTGCAATTTCCCAACATCGGTCCGGCCGGAGATGTGCTGACGGTCAAGGCGGATTCCAAGGGGCATTTCATTTTCCCTTCCATCAAGCCGCTGCCCTTGCCAGATGGCTACAACATTGCCGCCGCCGCGGATGGATACGTATCCACGTTATATGGACAGACGAGTCTTTCAAGCACAGGCGAAAACATTAGTGTGACTCGTGGTCAAAACCGCACTCTGACCATCAAGCTGACTCCGGCTCCGGCCATCGGAGGCCTGGTGACGACGGCGGATTCCAAACCCGTCGCCGCCGCGCTGGTTCGTGCGTATCGAATCCAGTACACGCCGGTTGGAAGACGCATGAAGATAGTCGCCAAAGGACTCACGAACGATCGCGGCGCCTATCGCCTTTTGGGAATCGCGCCCGGCGACTACTACGTGTCGGCGAGCTACAACGAAGACGCTCGCGCTGTGCCCTTTCCCGGAACGCTTCTCACTCCGAATCTTTCCGCTGCGGATCCGGGCTATGTCACGACGTTTTTCCCGTCCGCGGAGGCTCCGGCCGATGCTGCAGCCTTCACAGTAACGCCGGGCGGAGCAAGGAACGATCAAACGATAACGCTGAAAGAAAGCGAGCGCTTCAAACTCCATGTGAGTGTGGTTGCCAACGCGGCGTCGCCATCCGAGACCCACGCGTTCAATATCGCGCTGCTGCCGGACGGCGCAGATCTCGGCGATGTCGAGGACTATGTGGTGCACGGCAACGGGACATCGGAATTCGACATCAGGAATGTTGGCAGAGGCCATTATTCGCTGGTGGCATTCGACAAGGGACGCATCCTGTCTGAAGCCGTTCATGTGGATATCCAGCACGATCAGAACATCACGATTTCAGTCTATGATCCGGTCGATATTCCGGGAACGGTCGTGAACGAAGATGGCGACGTGGTGATTTCGAACTACAGGATTCGATCCAAGTTTGGATCCACCGACTGCCAGCCATCCTGCATGATCCTGGACAGCAGCGACCTGAAACCCGTCAAGCTGCGTGCACGATTGGTTCGGACAGATCCCGGTCTCGGACAAACGATATACGCCGATGTGGATGCCGGACATTTCAACATTCAGGATGTCGGCCCGGGGGAATACGACGTCTATGTGGATGGCTTTCTTCCCGGTGTCTACGTGAAGGAGGTTGAGTTTCGTAACCCAGATCCGAATTGGTTCGGAAGAATTCGTGTCGAGCCCGACAAACCTCCAAGAATTTTGGATCCCATTACACTGCGATGGCGAATCGACTCCGGTATACGGATCGTCATGGCCAGCGCGAAACCATATGTGACGGGCATAGTCTGGACAGGCGGGAAAAAGCTTGAAGGCCCCATTCCGGTGCCCGGCGCACTTGTTCTCTTTGAGCCGTTCAGGCAACCGGGAAATCCATTCACCTTTCGAGAGGATCGATTCTTTGTGACCCATGCCGATGGAGGGGGCCACTTTGAAATGTCGTTGCCCGTGGGAAAATATGTAGCCTTTGGTTTCGAGCAAATCCCGAGCGATCTCTATTTCGATCCCGAATTCAACGCCCGAATTTTCAGTTTTGGGGCCATCACCGACATCAAATTGGTTTATGCAAGCACGACCGCGCCAATTGGAGTCATGAGAATGATCGAATGTGAGAACAAGTTCATCATTGATGCCAAGGATCTCCAGATTGAACTCAACCCCTGCATACTCCGCGTTCCGCGCGAACAATCCTCAGGCCTCTATCCTTGAGTCTTTTTCTTGCCATTCTTCTAATGCTGCAATCCGCGCCCGCAACGGGAAGTGTCGGCGGAGTTGTGGTTCAAGCCGGCGCGAATTTCCCTGTGCCTCTGGATGGCGCGCACGTGGAATTGTCGGGCGCCCCCGGGTCTTCAATCTCTGTTCGCACGGATGGCCAGGGGCGATTCGGTTTTGCAAATCTTCCGCCGGGCGGTTACCGGTTGCGTGTGACCAGGGACGGCTACATTCGCCAGGAATACGCAAAGCGTGCGCCGATCGTTATCAAACCGGGTGCACCGCACGCGCCCATTATCTTCGAAATGCAGCCGGCCCCGAGCATCAGTGGCCGCGTCCTCGGCGAATCCGGCGAACCCATCGGCAACATCATGGTGTCGGCGTTGAAGGCCGTTTACGATTCGCGCGGAAAGCGAACGTTCACCGCGCTGACAACGACGCTGACGGACGATCGCGGAAACTATCGTCTGTATTGGCTGGATCCGGGCGATTACATCGTGAGTGCCGCCTTCTTCCCTCCGGTTAAAACTCCGAGCAGTCCGATTCAGGATGCCTCACGCGCGGTTTATGCGCCCACGTATTTTCCCGGGGCGTCGGACATCGCGAATGCGCAGCGCCTTCCGCTGAGAATCGGAGACGACCTCGCTGTCGATTTTCTTCTGGTTCGTGCGCAGGCGATGTCGGTGCGTGGCTCCATCGTGACGTCGCGCAATGAGCGCGTGAGATCGACCTCCGTGACGCTCTCATTAACAGGAGACACCACCGGGGCCGCACGATACTCCGCAAAATCCGACAATCTCGGCAACTTCGAAATCAAAAATGTCGCGCCGGGCGACTACATTGCATCTTCGGAAAGCGTTATCGATAGACAGCGCTATTCCACTGCGATGCACATTGTCCTGCGCGACCGCGACGAGAACAATGCCGGCATGGTGCTCAGTCCCGGAGTTCCGGTAACGGGCCGCATCGCGTTGGACACAGACGCTCGCATCGGCTTGAGCGCCGTTCGCGCGACGCTGACTGCGGTGGATCCATATCTGCCGTCATTCACCACACGCGGATTTCAGGACGATGGGCAGTTCGCAATCATCGGCGTTCAGCGCGGAGCATATTCGCTCGATATCGCCGGACTTCCGGAAGACCTTTATATAAAAGAGGAGCATTCGGGCCAAACCAGCATCCTGGCAGATCCATTGAATGTCGAGTGGAACTCCCCGGCTCCGGTGGCAATCATTCTCGGCAGCGATGGTGGTCGCATTGACGGGACCGTCACCGACATTTCAGGCGCTTCAGCACATGCGTTTGCCGGCGCGCAGGTCGTGCTCGTGCCAGGTGCCGAACGTCGCGGCCATCCCGATCAATACCGCGCCGTGTCGTCTGACGAAGACGGAAGGTTTGAAATTCGCGGCATCCCTGCCGGCGACTATCAGTTGTTTGCGTGGGAAAACGTCGAGGAGCGTGCGTGGCTCAATTCCGAGTTCATGATGAAGTATTTCGATAGCGGGCTTCCGGTTCCTGTCGCTGCAAAATCCAGCATCACCGTTCAGGTCCCTGTGATTCCCGAAAAAAAATGAGGGACAGAGAGAGAAGGAATGGGGGACAGAGGGGAATTTGTCCGCATTGAGCGCCTGAGGAGATGGCTAAGAGTGAATCGAACCGGTGTCAACGATGCGGCAGCGTGGGGAGTGTCCTAATTTCGAATTGTCGTGAATTTGCCGCCCCTAAAGGTCGTCCAATTAGGTACTAATTATAGCTCCTTTACCACGGCCTAGGCTGATGGTATATGCACGATGACTTTCGCGGGACATACCTTCACGATGACGGATGGTGGGAAGAAACTGTCATACGGCGATCAATTCTTCGATCTGAGCAATGGGAAAAAGACCATACTCGTGAAGGCCACTGGCCCAGCGGAGATTCAGAAGCCAAATTGATGCGAGCGAGACCTCCCGGAAACGCAGCCTGGTGCGGGCAATCGTCTTACGAAAAATTTCGTTGACAGTCACGAAAGTTTTCGTAAATATACCGTCCATGTCACCACAACCGGTTCCTCCCACGAAACTCGAACTCGAGGTTCTCACAGCCCTTTGGCGGAAAGGGCCCGGAACTGTTCGAGAAATTCATGCTTCAGTCAACGAGTCCAGGTCATGCGGATACACCACAGTTTTGAAGATGCTCCAAATCATGAGCGAGAAGGGTCTCGTTTTGCGGGACGATGCGGCGCGCCCGCACATTTATCGCGTGCGGCATTCTCAGGAGCAGACACGGAGCCACCTGGTGAAGGACCTCATCCAGCGGGCGTTTGATGGCTCGCTGAAGGCGCTCGTTATGCACGCTCTATCCACGAGGAAATCGTCGGGCAGGGATATGGAAACCATCAAGAAGCTTCTCGACAAGTTCGAAGGAGATCCCCAATGAACCATTACGGACTATCCCCGGAAACTGCGCAGCGCTTTGCCGGGTCTCTGCTGCATTTCATCTGGCAGGGGGCACTCGTCGCTTTCCTTACCGCAATGTGCCTGAAGTTTCTGGCAAAACGTTCGGCGCAGATGCGCTATGTGGTCTCCAGTATCGCAATGACGCTCATGCTTGCGGCGCCGGTGTTGACGTTTGCATTCTATGGACAAACAGGTGCAATCGCATTGCGTCTACTGCAAATGACCAGGGCCACACAGACAAGCTTCAGTGGTTTTGCGCTCGCATCCAGTTCTGATGCAACCTCGGCATGGGCGCAGTGGATACTGCTGGCCTGGTGCGGCGGCGTTCTTGTTTTCCTTGCGCGTCTGATCATGGGATGGTATCTGTCGCATCGGATCGTGCGATCATCCGTCGACGCTGTACCGGCGAACATTCGACGGCTCTTCGACGACATTTACGATCGCCTCGCAGTGAGCAAGCCGATTCGTCTGCTCGTGCAGGTGCGCATCGATACGCCGCTGGTAGTGGGTTGGCTTCGGCCCGCAGTTCTGCTTCCGATTTCGGCGATTGCCGGACTGAGCGAAGAACAGTTGCGAGGAATATTCGCACACGAACTGGCGCACATCCGCCGTCATGATTTTCTGGTGAATATGATGCAGCGATGCGTGGAAGCGCTGCTCTTTTACCACCCTGCGGTGTGGTGGTTATCGAATCGCATTCGAGACGAGCGAGAGGACTGCTGTGACGATCTTGCGGTGAAGGTTTGCGGCAGCCGGCGCAATTACGCCGAAGCCCTTGTCGTGCTGGAGCAGAGGCGGCTGGGCCGGAAGGCGCTCGCCGTCGCCGCAACGGATGGGAGCCTGGTGCATCGCATCCAGCGGATTCTCGGATTCGAGTCCTCGGGCGTGGACTGGCAGTCTGCGGCGGTGACGCTTTTATTTCTCGGAATCTGGTTCGTGGCCGGCCTGTGGCACTCTGCTCCGCTGGCTGCGCAGCCTGCCGTGAGCATGGCCAGCATGTCATCTGCCCTCGCCCCGATAACGCCGGCCGGGCCGGTTTCGCCTGCGGTTTCGAGCGCACTTAATTCCATTGCGGCAATCATCACGGCCCAGCCGGTCGTCGCAGAGTCGATACAAACTGCGGCTTCAGGAAGCGGCCCCGGCTCCATTGAGGGCATTGTGACTCGAATCGGATCCAACTCACCGGTCCCTGAAGCCCACATCGTCCTCTCGACAAGCAGCGCTCCCCAGGCAAAAGCTGTCCAGGACCTGGTGTCATTTTTTGCGTCGCGCGGGGTCACAGTCACGCCGCCGCAGAATGGACAGATGGATTCCAAATTCCTGCAGGGAGTCATGGACGCCGCTGCTTCGCGCGGCGTGAGTATGGTGGACCCCAGCGTACGGACTGCAGTCATGCAGTTTCAAATGTCGGCCAGCACAAGAATCGTGGCAATCACGGATTCGGCAGGGCGCTTCCGCATGGACAGCCTCCCACCCGGAAAGTACTCGATCAGTGGTGAAAGGGATGATTACTTCGACGCCAAAGGGGCGGACACCGTTGTCATATCGGGAAAGACCGCGGTTGTCGCGCTGTCGATGATACCAGGCGCGACGGTCAGCGGACGTGTGTTGAATCCCGCAGGCCGGCCTATGGCCAATGCCACGGTGACCGCATACGAGTTGTCATATGAAAACGGCCTTCCAATTCTTCATCCGACAGAAGAAGCAACCAGCGACGACCGGGGTGATTATAGGATTTTCTGGCTGCCGCCCGGCGAGTATTACATCGGTGCAACGCCGCATTCGACATTGCCGCCTCGCACGACGTCCAATGTCGTGGCGCTTTCCCGCGTCGATCAAATTGTGCGGACATACTATCCGGGAGTGACGGACACTCTTTCCGCGAAGGGATTGAAAATCCGCGGTGGCGAACACATTTCCGGCATCGATATCGGGATGCGCACCCACCCGGGAGTGCATCGCATTTCCGGCGTCATCAGCAGTTCCTTCAAGACTGGCACGGCCAACGTCGCACTCGTTCCTGCGGATTCGAATACTCCCTATGAAGCGTGGATCAATCAAAACCTGCACGTTGGCACAATTCCACTTGGAGATAACGGCAGCGGCAGCAGCAGCGCGTTTGATATCGACGGCATTGTCCCAGGTGCGTATCGAATGATCGTCAGCGTCAGTGAGAAGAATCCGGATGGAGGTTCGGGCTACGCTCTCGGCCATGCCGCAATCGAGGTGCGTGACCGGGATGTGAACGGCATCCAATTGAATATTTCACCGACGGTGCGTGTCAGTGGAAACGTCACCATTGACGGCCACAGTCCAGGGAAGACGAATGTGAAAGTTTCGGTTCAGGCCGACGATGCCATGATTCGCGTCCCGGTTTATCAGGGCCTGGCTGCGCGCGCCGTTACCGCGGGGGAGCAGGACGGATCATTCATGATTCCCGCGGTTGGGCTGGGTCACTTCCGGCTGCAGGTGGCAGGCCGCCTGCCTCCGGAACTCTATGTCTCCGATGTGCGCCAAGGAGGAAGAAGCGTTTTCGATTCCGGTTTCGATGTGACCTCCGAGCCGCTTGGAACTTTCCAGATTGCACTGAGTTCAGGCGCTGGCGCTGCACAGGGCACCGTTGAGGATGCTTCGGGAAAACCCGTCGCCGATGCCACCGTGGTTTTCGTTCCCGCTCCACAGCGCCGGCAGAATCGATCGCTGTATCGAACTGCAGTCTCCGACGCATCGGGACACTTCACGATTCAAGGCATCGCGCCGGGAGACTACAAGCTGTTTGCGTGGGAAGAGATCACTGGCGGCGCATATTTGAACTCTCACTTTCTCGAACTGTATGAAAACCGCGGCAAAGCTATAAACGTCGCGCCGATATCCTCCGTGTCTGCAACGATCACTGTGATCCCCAGGGAGATGAAATGAAGAAGATGATCATCGTCACAATGGTTTTGCTGATCCTGCCAATTGCGTTCCTGTCCCAGGAGCCGGTAAAGCCGATACAGTTTGACGGTCAGTGGGAAACCGCCCGCGACGGTACACCAGGCCGAATTGTTTTGGAGTTAAAGAAGGACGGGAACAATTTGTCCGGAACTTTGGCGGCGCCGAAAGCCGCCCAACCCGATCAGTTGGGCAATCCAGTGAAGATTGTGGGCAAGGTGGACGGCGACATCCTCGCATTCAATCTCACCAGTCCCGATGGCAATCGCACGATTACTTTCGTTGGACGCGTTACAGGTGACGACATGAACTTGAATCGTGATGTTGAAGGCAGTGCGGGAAACGGAGGCGGTCCCGGCGCCGGAATTTACGGATTCAACGGCCCTGCAACACTGGCCGTCCATCGCGTTAAATAATGGCGCATTTGTAAGGAGGAAACATGCGGACGGTGTTGCTGGCTCTCACGATGCTCATGGTTCAGGCGCCGCAGACTCCACCGGTTACTCGGGTCTTACGCGGTGTCGTGACATCGATTGGAACCCCGGATCCGGTTCCCGACGCGGAAGTCTCCATTGCAATCGACAAGTCGGACCTCGATACCGTGATTGCCGCATATAAATACAATCAGAAGTTTCCAGTGAGGACGACGTCGGACGGCAGCGGCCATTTCTCCTTCGCTGGCATCGTGCCAGGAAAATTCATCGTGACGGTTCAGCATGATGGCTTTTTCGCCAAAACGCCCGATACAAAGGGGAACATCCGCGACAGCGTCTCCGTTCCGGTAACCATCGCGATCGATCAGGATGGATCGGAAATATCTGTCCCCATGCTTTCCGGCGCTGTTGTTGCCGGTCGCGTCTACGGTGTCGACGGACAGGCGGTGCCACGAGTGACGGTCCAGGCATACACGCAATACACGGAGGCGGGAGTTCAAAAACTGAAACCCATTGCCTCCCGGGACACGAATGACGAGGGCGCATACCGGCTGTTCTGGCTTCCGCCGGGAGAATACTTCATTGGAGTGTCCGCTGATGGGCCGCCGCAAGGCCCTGCAATCATTGAAACGGGAATTTCTTCTCAGATTTATTTGAAGACATTTTATCCGAATGCTTCAGACGAATCGACGTCGTCACGGATTACCGTGAAGTCGGGGGATGATGTGACCAGCATTGATATCAATCTCCGGCCGGCGTCCGCGGACGATTTACGCCGATTGGCGTCCCCTCCGCCTCCTCCCCCACCAGCACGATAATGGTCAAGGCTTGTAATATTCATTAGCTCCGACAGCCATTCGAAAATATTTTTCAACGGCTGCGGACTGATCGACAAGGAGCAATCCGGACTTTCCGATCATTCTTGGGAACAATGACTTCAATCGGGTTTTGAATCGTGGGGCAATGTCCGCACATTCCTTGAAACAGACCTGTGCCCGCTCGACCTGGCCATCGAGAAAATATACGCGGCCAAGCTCGAATAAATTAGCAGCCATACTGTTGTCTGCCAGTTTCTTCTCCGTTGGATTCAGTTGAGCTCTGTCCCTGAAGCTTCTGAAAATACTCACCAGCGTTTCAAAATTTTCGATTGGTTTTGATTGCCAATAAGCGGATACCCTCAGCGTCTGTCCAGTCCGGCGGCTGAGCCGAACAGCAGGGCGGCGATCCACAGTCCATGGGACGCTCGAACAGAGGCGAAGGACGAAATCCAGATCTTCGTAAAACATTTCCTTGAAAGGTCCGATGTCCCGTAAGGTCTTCCGCTGGATGACCAGCGTTTGAACAAAAGAGCATCCCTGCAGGCACCACGCGATGGGCCGTTCCATCCGCATCATTTCGGTTGCGTGGAGATGTCTGGTTTTGAACAGATCCACTTCCTTCTCGCCGTCCGTGATAATCGTGAGGTTACTCATATGGACCGCTACATCCGGGTGGCGTTGGATCGCTTCAACGGCGTGTTGCAGACGATCGGCAGTGTAAGTATCGTCGTCGTCAAGAAATGCTATCCAGTCCGAACTGGCGGCTCGAATTCCGTTGTTTCGCGCTTCAGAGGGACCCGCATGAGTCTGTCGGATTGCACGGATATGGTTGCCAAAGCGGGCAAGTACGGCCGAGGTATCGTCAGTAGAGCCATCATCCACAACAATAATTTCACGGGCGGCATGGGACTGGGCGAGGACGCTCTCGATGGATTCAGAGACTATCGAAGCCCGATTGTACGTGGGAATAATGATACCGATATCGATCACGTATGAATTCCCCAATAAAAATTGAAGGTTTGCCGCAAGGTTTCACTGAAAGGATGATGAACGTTTAATTTGGCCAGACTCTCAGCCCGCCTCCTTTTCGAGGAACTCGTGAAGTTGTTTGTTGGTACAACAAGACCGCCGCTTTCTTCACCTTCACTTAAAATATCGCAGATTCCGGGTGCGTAGGCAGCAACAATCGGCAGACCGCAGGCCATCGCCTCCAGCGGCGCTACTGGAAATCCCTCGTGTCGCGAAGGGAACACATACACATCAGCGACGCTCAGATATTGCCGCATACTTGGACGGTCCAGCACATAATTCCGAATCCACCGGACGCGCGGCAGTGCAGTTTCACGGATATTCTGATCCAGCAACTCCGCATCGGGGGCACTTGAATACAGTCATTTCAATACGTGAACTGCGGGGACACGGCGATTCCTGAGGTAATACGCGTAACCGGCAATTGCACCGCGAATCTGCAATCCCAGCGGCAGGGAATTTGTTTCCACGCTCGAATCTCCAATCAGACGGCCGGCCTTGTTTCTCAGGGAACGTAATGCAACAGTCATGAAAAAGTACGGAAGTTCGAGAAACGCTCGATAGAGGTTTCCGCAGTGCCCGTAACGGTCGAACTGGAAGAGCAATGCCGCAACGTGACCTCTCATGTAACTATAAGTTTGTTCGGACAATCCCTCCCAATCGAGGCGATGCGCATGAAAGACAACAGCCGCCGGTTCGTAACGGCAGCGATACCCTTCCGCCAGCAGGCGGTACCAGACTTCGGAATCCTCGCTGCAACCCGAAGCTCCCGGTCCCAATCGTTCATCGAATAAGCCGATGCGCGCAAAGGCTTCCCGCCGGAAAGCCATGTTGGCCCCCGCACCAATGCGCCACACCGGCACACCGATGTTTTTCATACTGTTGAAAAACTCCTTGTCGAAATCAACGACGCGGTATCCCCAGCCCCAGCCGAGGCCATCGACCTGAAAGGTGAACTGCGCCATGGTTTCAAGCTCGGCGGGCAGCACGAGTCCGGTCATTGCCATGACATGCGAATCGTGAAAAACACGGCGCACGGCACCGATCCAGGCGCTATGGACTATCACATCTTCGTCAGTGAATGCGATGAGATCGCTGGCGCAATTGCGAATGCCGGTATTGCGGGCGACGCTTAGACCAGGCCGCGGTTCGGTCACGTATCGAACCTCCGGGAATTTCGACACCACAGCCAATGTCAGGCGCGTCGAAGGGTCATTGTCGACTACGACGATTTCGTCAGGCGGCGGCAAAAGGTTGCGAATCGACAGAAGACATTTCTCAAGAGTCTCCGGACGGTTCCTGGTGCAGATCACCAGCGCAATCGATGGTGCCGCCGTATTGGTTGAATCCAGCTTACAGAATTCGAGCGGGCGCTCAATCTCAAGCAAACGCGATAAATCCGGGAGTTCCGGGAGCGACTGTCTTCGCCGGTGCACCGGAAGCGGAGCCCGAAACGCATCTTTTAAAATGCGATTTCCGACAGCTCGCGCAATTGTGGGTGGAACCATTGCTGCAAGCTGGGTAGAGCAGATCGGAAGCAGTGATGCCGGAATCGATATCTGTCCCACTGGAATCTCGTCACACCAATACACGATGAACAGTCCGCCGAATTCGGACTCTGCCGGCAGGTCGGGAAGCTCCCGGACCGATACATTCATGATCTTCCATGGCTTCCATGCCAGCGATTCATTCATGCGATGGCTCCACGCGACATCGCATAGCCCGCTGCACTGATGCGAAGAACGATTTCCACGTCGTCTCCGAGGTTGGGTTGCGGCGCAGACCCGTTCATGTGAACCGCTTCCGTATCGCTTCAACCTGACGTTGCGACCGCTCGTAGCCGCCAAAAAAACCGATGGCGCCGTACCAGAACTCGCCGAAATAGATGGAGGGCGGGAAATAATGCCTTCCCCGGAGTTTCTTTTTGGATTGAATGGCTCCGTGTTTCAGGCGGTCGAAAAACCACCATAAAATCAGACGATACAAGTCTGCGCGCCGTTCCGGATCGGTCTTGATGCACTTGGA
>JBGPBY010000020.1:0-27547 GCA_041481485.1 Terriglobia bacterium | reverse complement strand
CTCACCCAACCCTCTCCCGTTGGGAGAGGGATTTCTTGAGCGCATGTCCCTGTTGCTGGAATCGCACTCGCGCACGACGCAATCAAGAACTCTAGGGCCTTTTGAGGTGTCTAAGTATAGACTTTGTTTTTCGGAGGCCCGCATTCTCATGGATCAACTTCCTGCACCTGTTCGCCGGACTCTGGGACGGCTGCGGCGTCGACTGGCTCTGGGTGTGTTTCTGGATCACTGGCCGCAGTGGGCTGCCGCAAGTCTGCTGGCGGCTGGCGTCGCCGCGCTGGTGTGCCGGCTCTGGTTCCCGGAAACCTTGTTTTCCCTCGCGCTGCTTTGGCTTGCACCTGGGATCGCCGCGATTCCCGTCGTCGTGATCTGTCTTTCGCGCGCATACCGGCCCGAACAGGTCGCAGCACTTGCGGATCACCTCAATGGCGGACAAGGTACTCTCCTTTCCTTGCTGGAGACGCGGGATTCGGCGTGGGCTGGCTCCCATGCGATCCGGAAGTTTTCCGAGTTGCCGATGCCGCGTTTGCGCTGGTGGCGCAGACTGCTGGTCATTGCACCAGCAGCGGCATTTCTAATCGTTGCCCTGATGCTGCCGCAACGGGTGCCCGCTGGCCCCAGCAGTGCGTTTGCAAACGATATCGCTTCCGACCTTCAATCTTCACTCAGCGAACTGCGGCAACAGAATCTCCTTACACCAGCCGAAGACAAAGAGTTTCAGGACGAAATCGAACGTATCCGGAAAGACGCACGGGAACGGATGGATGCATCTTCGTGGGAAGCCTCGGACACCGTCCGGGAAAAATTCGCTTCCACGATTTCGGAAAAGCAGGACGCCGTGAAGTGGGCGTCCGACAGCCTCTCGAAACTTGCAGCTTCCGGCGCATCGAGCGAATCGGGAACGGGAGACCAGGACGGTGAACTGGGGGCCGCGATCGAGAAACTCGCCAAGGCAGGATTGCTGGCAAACGCTCCGGGAGATTTGCAAAAAATGTTGGGAGGAAAAGACGCGATCGCCGGAGGGAGGGCGGAATTACCTGGCGATCCTAAAGCCCTCCGTCGTCTAGCGGCCTCGCTGTCCAATTATCTGCAAAGCCAGGGAAGAAAGCTGTCCGATATCCGGCGGCTTGGCGCAGAAGCAGGCCGTTTCGACGCGGAAGAATTCAGGCTTTCCATCGATCGTTCACCAGATGGCGAAGGTGAACCTGGTTCGGGTGGAATCAACCGTGGCCGTGCCGATGCGGAGCTGACATACGGCGAAGAGACCTGGCCTTATGATCGCTTCAAATCCGTTCCGCTGCCGCCGGGTGCCTATCGCAGTCCGGACGACTGGTCTCCTGTTGCAGTGCTTCCCGGCGCTCCGAACGCCGCACCGGAACTGAGTGTCGCATCCACGCCCATGCAATATTCCGGAGTCGCCGGACAAAGTGCATGGCGGCGCACGCTGGCTCCGCGGCACTATAGCGCCGTGAAAAAATATTTTGAGAAGTCTTCGAGCGGGGAGAAATAATGAACACGCAAAACGAAACTGCAGATATCCCGGCTCCGAATGCTGCGATGTCACCTTCCAGAACGCTGCTCGCACCGGATGTCGTCGAAAATGCGCAGCGTCTCATCGGACGCCTGGTTGGCGGACTCGGCCAGGTGCTCCTCGGGAAGAAAGACACGATCGACGAAGTCCTGGCGGCAATGCTCGCACGTGGTCACGTGCTGCTCGAAGGTCTTCCTGGACTGGGGAAAACCGAACTCGTCAAGGCGCTCTCCGGTTTGTTATCGCTGAATTTCCGCCGGATTCAATTCACTCCCGATCTTCTGCCGACGGATATCACGGGCAGCCATATCCTGCAGGAACGTGAAGGCCGCAAGGATTTTGTCTTTCATCCAGGTCCCGTGTTTACCAATGTTCTGCTTGCCGATGAGATCAATCGCGCATCGCCGAAGACTCAGGCGGCTCTGCTTGAAGCCATGCAGGAGCGGCGGGTCACCACGTTTGGCGAAACTCGCATATTGCCGGATCCGTTTTTTGTCCTTGCCACGCAGAATCCGATTGAGCTCGAAGGCACATACCCGTTGCCGGAGGCCCAGCTGGACCGCTTTACATTCAAGGTGGAAATCTCCGGCGTCGATCAGGATGTGCTGGAAGAAATACTGCTGACCCGTGTTCACGGAACGCCGCCGAGTCTCTTACCGGTTCTCAGCGCCGCAGAGCTCCAGGAACTTTTCAAGACAGTAGACGCAGTACACCTTCCACAGGCTGTTGCGAATTACATTGCCAGGCTAGTGGCGGCCACACATCCAAAGTCTTCGAATGCACCCGAACCCGTCCGCAATTTCGTGAAATACGGCGCTTCACCGCGCGGCGCCATTGCGATTGGCGCGGCTGCACGGGGTCTGGCGTTGTCTCGAGGAAAGCCCAATGTTGGGTTCGACGAAGTCCGCCGAATCGCCGTTCCGGCTCTGGCGCACCGGCTGGTTCTCGACTACTCCGCGAAACTGGAAGGGTTTGATTCCAGGCGAATCACAAATGCTCTGCTGGAAGCGGTTCCCGAAGTGGATCGTGGCCTGCCTCAGACTCTGGAAGCTCGACGATGATTTGCAGTTTCCGCAAGTGCGGTATCGCGGCAGGGTTCATTGCCCTTTGGATTCTCGTCCTCGCTTCCAATCCTTTGCTGGCGGCGGGAGACTTAAAGACCGTGGAAGTGGAGGCTCTCCGAGTCACCGTCGATTCCGAGTGGGCCATGCGTGTGACGCCAGGATATTGGCCAATCCGCTTCGATATCACCAATCTCGGCGACGATCGTACGATTGAAATTTTGGGCCAGGGAACCCGATGGTGGAGCAGTGGCGATTCCAGTTCCGCCGAAATTCATCAGACGTTGAACCTCAAACGCGCCGACCGGAAACGATTCACCATTTCCGTTCCGGTTTTTGCCAGTAACGAAAACCTTTCATTTCAGATTCGCGAGCGCGGAAAAACGCTGCAGGTTTTCAGCTATTCGAGTTTGGAGAGCGGCAGAGTTGCAGACGAATCGTCTGTACTGGTTGTGGGCGATTCTGCAAGCCCCTACGGGGAAACCGCATTGAGTTGGCTCAGGCCTCTTCCCCCAGTGGGGCGCTTCGGACCCGGCGGGGCAATAGCAACTCCAAGTGGGGGCGTTACGGTCCCTCGCCTGGACCTGATGCTCGATCCCTCCAGGCTTCCGACAGACTGGCTGGGATTCACATCGCTTCGCGCTGTCTTTATAGGTCCGGAACAATGGCGCGCTCTGGAAAACGCGCAGCGAGATGCTCTTCTCACCTGGGTGGCTTGCGGCGGTGATTTGATGGTCGTGGATGGGGATCCGTCGAATCTGATTCCGGAGGCAAGGGAAATTCCAGGAACGGTCAATCTGGGAGCCCCGCTGCGATACTTTCTGGGCCGCATCTATCCGGTGAAATCATCGGATGTGAGTGGCAGCGGAATTTCGGAAGTTTTGTCCAGGACGCACAAAACCGGATTCGATTCAGCCTTTGCATTGCCAGCTAATCGCGATCTGGGCTGGCTCACGTTTGCCGAACGGGGATTCCGGCTGAACATACCGGGCGTTGGCGGATTACCAGTTCGCTCGTACTTTGCAATTCTGGTCGTCTTCAGCGTGTTGATTGGCCCGGTGAACTATGTGGTCCTGTGGCGAAAGAAACGTCAAGTGCTGCTCGTCCTGACCACGCCGCTGATTTCAATTCTGTTCATCCTTCTGATCGCCGGATATGCCGTATTGGGCGAGGGCCTGAGTATCCGTGAACGGACCGAATCGTTTACGGTTCTGGATCAATCGAGGAAGCAAGCCGCAACGAGGGCCTCTGTCTCAATGTATGCGGCGGGAATGGCTCCGCGAAATGGACTCCGCTTTCCACGGGACATGGCAATTTTTCCGGTCGGCATCGACGGCAGAGGCTCGCGCGATCGCGAAACGCTCGACCTGACCGAACTGCAGCAATTTACTTCCGGTATTATCCGTGCGCGCGCGCCTTCGAACTTTGAGGAGATTTCGTTTCGTCCGGCGCGGGAACGTCTGACATTCAATCGTTCGGGCGAAACTGTCACCGTCCTCAATGGACTGGGAGCAACGATGAGCAAGTTGTTCTACAGGTACGGAGGGAAGACTTTCACATTGGACAAGCCGCTTCGCGATGGTGAACAGGGAACATTACATTTGGGAGGGGACTGGGATGCGGCAGTGCCGGCTCCATACCATGTCGCGGAACAATTCCGAAGCTCCGGTGGCGGTGGAACCGAAGATATGTATGTTGCCTTTCTCGAGAACTCGCCATTTATCGACATGGGCACAAAAGTCGAAGAGCGCGGAAGCCGGCATGTGATTCTCGGCTATGCGGGAGGCCGGCCGTGAGCAACGCCGTTCTGGAAGTGGACGCACTTGTTCGAACGTTCGGTGGTCTCAGAGCCGTGGATCAGGTCACCTTCAGCGTGGATAAAGGACAAGTCCTGGGTTTCATCGGTCCCAATGGCGCAGGCAAGACCACAACCATGCGCATTCTGGCGACACTCGATCAGCCCCAACAGGGAGACGCGCGCATCGGTGGATTTTCGGTGGTGGAATACCCGGAAGAAGCTCGCCGGCGGACCGGATTCATGCCGGATTATGCCGGAGTTTACGTCAGCACAACCGTCAGCGAGTATCTTGATTTTTTCGCGCGAAGTTACGCCATTCGGAGTCCGTACCGTCAGAGGGCTGTCGAAGGGATCATCAGTTTTATGGGAATCGGGGACCTTCGGGACCGGCCTGTGGACAGTCTTTCAAAGGGACTGCAGCAGCGTGTGGCGCTGGGCCGGGCGATCATTCACAATCCGCAATTGCTGATTCTGGACGAGCCGGCCGCAAATCTCGATCCACGGGCGCGCATCGAATTCCGAACTCTGATTCGAGAGCTCGCCGCCGACGGCAAGACCATATTGTTGAGCTCACATATCCTGACGGAACTGGCCGAAATGTGCGACGGTGTTGCCGTCATCGAAAAGGGAAAGATTCTCGCGACCGGTACAGTGCAGGACATCATGCGCGGCATGCGCCGACATCGAACGTTGTCGCTGCGGGTAGCTTCCGGTATTTCGGCCGTCGAACGATTTCTGCACGAGCAGCCTGATGTTATCAAAGTGCGCTCGTCATCCGACCCCCTGCGGCTTGAATTGGATTTCGATGGCGAAGATGAGGCTCAGGCTGGTTTGCTGCAACGTCTGGTAACGGCCGGATTTCCCATTCTGGAATTCACGTCCCACGAAGCCGGGCTGGAAGATCTCTTCATGAAAATCACTCAGGGTAACGTGCAATGACAGCGAAGGCAGCACCGACGCAAATTGAGACCGCAACGGCCAGTGAAGTGGCAGAAAGCCGGCTGGACCGGCTGAGCGACCTGCTCAGTCCAATCGTCGTCAAGGAAGTGCGGCAGATGGTGCAGGGCCGCGAATTCAACTATTCGCTGACGCTGAGCGTGATTGTGGGACTTCTCGTTGCTTTCGCCACCGTCATTACTGCGTCGAGCAACGTCGGGGATTCCGGCGGAACAGTGTTTGCATCGCTTACGAGCTGTCTGTTGATCGTGGGTCTGATTGTGTCGCCATTGGGAGCATTCAACGCCCTTCGAAACGAACGTATGGAGCGCACGCTCGACCTCGTCACCGTCACGACGATGTCTGCACGCCGCATCGTCATCGGTAAGCTCATGGCTCAGGCCGTAAAACTCCTGACGCTCTTTGCCGCCCTCGCTCCATTTATTGCGATGAGTTTTGTTCTGGGCGGCATCGATTTCCTGACAATTGCCTTGTCTCTGTCGACTCTCTTTCTCATGTCGCTGTGGGCTTGTGCGGCTGCGTTGTTTCTGTCGAGTCTCTCAAGATCGCGTGCCGTCTCCTCATTGATTTTCGGCGCCATGATTCTTTTCCTACTGTTCATCTTTGGTACGGGTAGTCTCGGATTCATCCTGAGCCGCGGCGCGTTTTACGGTCCGCGAATGGGTATGGGTCCCCTCTCATTTCTTTTCCCGTTTTCCCGTCTCACCGGGTCGGAACTGTGGTGGACCCTGGCTGGATACGGGTCCTTCTTCCTGGTCAGTATTACGAATCTGATCCTGCTTGCCGAGAACCGCCTCCTACAGCCCGCTGAAGACCGGTCCACTGCCTTGCGCATCGGATTCCTGCTGCAGTTCCTCCTGATTATCGCTGGGTCGATTTATACGGCGTACGGCGCGACTCCATATGGAACCAGTTACCCGGCCGGCCTGACTCCATCTGGAACCCGAAGTTTGAGCGATGCTGCTGATCTGCTTGGCGTGCTGGGCGGAATTCATCTGGCGGTGGTGGCCATATTTTCCGTTACCGAAGAAATGATTCCTTCGCGGCGAATCCGGCATCAGATTCAAGCCGCAGCCGGATGGAGAAAATATTTGTGGGTCTTTCGTCCTGGTGCGGCTCGCGGTGCGATTTATGTTTTGATGCAAATGGCGCTGCTGTTTGGCATCGGCCTGACATACCTGTCCAGCGCGAGCATGGAATTCAACTGGCTTGTCGCGATTTGCGGTTACATCTGCTTTTATACCGGGTTGCCGGTCATTCTGATGCAAATTCTCAAACCCGGGAGATTCAAGCCGATACATCGGCGCATTGCCGTCGTCTTACTTGTGACGGTTGCTGCGTTATTGCCGGACTTTATCGTCTACCTCGCGACAGGTGATTTTGGCGGCCTCTATTCCTCGCGTCACGTGCTCAATCCATTCCGCACACTTTCGAACTGGGATAACACTACAAGCTGGCACTTCCTGGCGATGGGATTGTGCGCCGCGGGCTTCATTTTTTATCTTGGCCTGATCAGTATTGGAAGACGGGAGCTGCCTGCCAATGAAGCCGCAAATTGACTGGCGTGCGGTTCAACCCGTCGCGGCCGCATTTCGCCTGGCCATGCCACGATCGCCAATCGGAGGCCGGCTCGGAGAGAGACTGGGATCGGGCACGGGAAGTTCTCTGGAGTTTCAGGAGTATCGCCAATACGCGCCAGGAGACGACCTGCGCCATGTGGATTGGGCGGCATATGCCCGTTCGGAAGTTCTGGCGGTGCGCCTGTATCGAGAGGAAGTCGCCACGCGTGTCGATCTCGTGTTTGATGTCAGCCGGTCCATGTCGGTCACTTCGGAGAAGGCGCGGGCCTTTGGACAGATCGCAGCCCTGCTCGCGTGCACCTCAGTTTCGGTAGAAGCGAGCGCACGAATCATCACTTCCGATTCAGAGCCCGCGCCGATTCACCGCGCCGAAGACATCGAAAACTATCTGGATTGCATCTCCGCCCACTCCGCTCTGGAAGAATCGCGTGTGCCTCTGCGCCGCGGATCGTTGCGCGTCATTGTCAGTGACTTCCTGTTCCCTCATGACGCAGACGTTTTAATTGGAAAGCTGGCGTTGGGTGGTGCGTGGCTGGCGATTATCCAACTGACGCTGCGCGAAGAAGTCGAACCGATTGTTGAAGGAGGACGCCGTCTGATTGATGTCGAAGGACGCGGAGAACTGGATCTGGTGATCGATGCGAAAGCCGCAAAGGACTATCGCGCGCGATTCAACAGGCTTCGATCCGGCCTTTCGACGGCCGCGCGCCGTTCCGGCGCTCATTTTGCACACGTCATTGCCGGAACGCCGATCCGTGAAATGGCGCATGCGCTCGCCTCTGCAGGGGTGTTGGAGCCGACATGATCTTCACCACGCCGCTCGGACTTATTGCTCTTCTGGCTATACCGGCGATCGTGGCAATTCATCTCTTTCGCCGGAGATTTCCTCCGCGGCCGGCGGCCGGTCTTTTTTTGTGGCAAAGAGCACCCCAAACGCCGGAAGGCGGAGGGAAGGTATCCCGGCTTCCCATTACTGCAAGTCTCATTCTCGAGTGTCTTGCCGCTCTGGCTTTGGCCCTTATACTCTCCGGTGCGCGCGTGCGTCCGAATACAGCGAATACGCATCTTGTTGCGCTTCTCGACGATTCTGCGTCGATGGGAGCGATCGATTCTGCCGGTGAATCTCCCCGCGACCGCTCGGTTCGCCGGGTGCTGCAGGAGGCTGGGAATCTCGGAGCCACTGCCCGCGTAACGCTGGTGCTCAGCGGTGAACGGCCTTCCGTTCTATTGGGTCCCGCGGCGAGAGTCATCGACCTTCGGCCGGCGCTCGACAAATGGAAACCGGATGCGCCGCATCATTCCGTGTCTGCAGGGCTGCGGTTGGCTCGCGAGCTCGCCGGAACCAACGGGCGTTTGATGGTGCTCAGCGATTCACCGCCGGATGCCTCAAAAGAAGATGCCTCGAAGTCCATCGAGGGAATTGTCTGGGACGCAGCGGGGAAGCCGCTCGCCAATGCCGGTATCATTGCCGCTCAGCGAACGGTTTCTCCTCGAGAAGGTAAGGGAACAATTTCGCTGACGGTGGCAAACTATTCCGATTCGCCGGCTCAGCGTCAATTGACGTTGAACGCCAATGGCCGGGAGATTGTGTCGCAGAATATTGTTTTCGCACCGGGAATCACGCCGTTAAATCTTCCGCTGGCACCGGGCCTTCCTGCAGTCACAGCAACGCTATCGAACGATTCCCTTCGGCGAGACAACGAGGTTGTACTCGTTGAACCTCGTCTTCAGGAAGTCGGGGTTGAAAATCACTTGCCCATGGGACGTGGAAAGGAAGCTCTTTCCAAAGCGCTGTCCGCGGTTTCCGGCGCAACGCTCGCCGAACACGGCCAACTTTCTTTTGTGAAGTCTGCGGAATTGGACGCTCCGCCGACTCCAGGTGTCTGGCGTGTCGGTTTCGGTGCGCCTCCGGCAACGCTTGCGCGTGCAGGAGAAGCGCAGGATTTCATCGGCCCATTTGTATCGGAAAAACGTGATGCGCTGCTCGAAGGCGTCACGCTGGCCGGCGTCGTTTGGACCGGAGCTGTGCCGCTGGCCCCGCAAGTTCATCCTCTGGTTTCTGCCGGCGGCCAGCCGTTGATCGCGTGGGTTGGAGCGCGTCCGGAATCCGGAATTTTGTTCAACATTGATCTGGATCGAACGAATTTGATTCGGGCTCCCGACTGGCCGATTCTTATTTCCAATCTGGTCGAAATGCGCCGCCAAGGTCTGCCTGGGCCGGAGCGCTGGAACTACCGCATCGGGGAATGGATTCGCATTCGCCTTGGACGCGAACCAAAGGCGCCTCTGCGAATCCGTTGCAGCGGAATCGAACATCCGCTGCCTTCCGGCTCTTCACTCGAATTTGCCGCTCCCGCGTCCGGCGGACTGCTGCAGGTCATGGAAGGCGATGATGTTCTATACGAGTTGGGCGTCAATTTCTTTGACGAACAGGAGTCGGATCTCCGCAGCAGAAGCACCCGCGAGACGGGCAAGTTCGAGAACTCGTCCGGCGCCATGCGCGCCGAATCCGGTCCGGAAACCGATCCGTTATTCTGGGCGCTGGTGGTTCTCGCGCTGGCCGCAATAGCGCTGAACTGGTATCGCTTCACGCCGCGTTACCGCAAACCGGAGCAGGCACATGGGTAACTTTTATTTGCAATACCCTGAACTTCTGCTGTTGCTGGCTCCGCTGTTGTTTCTTTACTTCTGGCGCGGACGCGTTGCCGGTACCGGAGGCGTGACCCGAGTTGTAATTCTCGCGATATTCGCACTTCTGGCGGCAATGCCGCTGGCATCTCTGGGCGGCAAAGGCGTGGATGTCATCGTTGTCGCCGATCTTTCCCGTTCCATGCCTTCGGACGGCCGCAATCGTGAACTGGAGATCGTGAGTCTGCTCGAGAAGCGGAGGGCCGCCGGAGATCGAGTGGGCATTGTGTCGTATGGAAGGGAAGCCCGCATCGAGAGATTGCCCGAGGAGTTTGCGCATACTGCTGCGTTCGTGCAGGAAGTCGATGCGGACGGCAGCGATCTCGCGAGCGCCATCAGTCTTGCGTCGAGCCTGATTCCGCGAACCCGGCCGGGCCGGATTATTGTGCTTACGGATGGCGAAGCAAACGGCGCGCCGGTGCAGGCTGCAGCGCACGAAGCCGCAGATCGTGGCATTCCGGTGGATTATCGATTCTTTGGACGTGGCGAAGCCGCGGACGCCGCGGTCGAATCTCTGGATCTTCCGGGCAACATCGACGAACGCGAGCCATTTCAGTTCTCCGCGTGGGTTCGCAGCGACCGCACGATTGATGCTGAAGCCGTTTTGTCGCGCGACGGCGTCGAGATCGCGCGTTCCAAGCGGACATTCAGTCCAGGGCCGACACAACTGACGTTCCGAGACATGATCGATCACCCTGGAATCGCACGATACGAGCTGAAACTTCTGACGCCCGATGATCGTGTGCCGGAAAACAATCGCGGAACTGCTGCGATTCGGGTTGAGGCGCCGGCGACCATTCTGATCGCCAATGCGTCGGGCGAAGCTGACAACCTCAGCCGTGCTCTGGGCGCCGGCAAATTGAATGTGAAGACAATTACTCCGCGATCTCTGCCTCACGATTTGGCCGGCTACACTCCGTTTCGTGCCGTCATCCTTGAGAATGTTCCGGCCGGAGCGGCAGGACCTCTGGCCCTCGGCGCGCTTTCTCGATTTGCGACGGATCTTGGGGGCGGTGTGTTATTGACCGGCGGCGGTGGATCCTTTGGTATGGGCGGTTACTTCAAGTCTGTGATGGATCCCTATCTTCCGGTTTCGATGGAGGTCAAAAACGAACATCGCAAGCTGTCTTTGGCCATGGTCGTTGCGCTGGATCGGTCCGGCAGCATGGCGATGCCTGCGGGAGAAGGCCGAACGAAGATGGATTTGGCGAACCTCGGAACGTGCGCCGCGATTGAAACTCTCGGCCCATACGACGAGGTCGGCGTGATCGCCATAGACAGCGCTCCGCACGTCATCAGCCCACTCGGTGCAGCGGAAGATACCGAGACCATTTGCGCCAGAACACGGACGATACGTTCGATGGGCGGCGGAATCTTTGTATATACGGCGTTAGTCAATGCCGCAGACATGGTTCAGCAATCCGACAAAGGAACACGCCATATTGTGCTGTTCGCCGACGCGGCCGACGCCGAAGAGCCCGGAGACTATAAGCACCTTTTGGACACGATTACGCCCCTGGGCATTACGGTCAGCGTGATCGGAATGGGAAAGGAATCCGATCAGGATGCCGAATTCCTGAAGGATGTCGCCAGGCGAGGCAACGGACGCATTTATTTTTCGGATAACGTCGAGGATTTGCCCCGGGTGTTTGCGGAAGAAGCGATCACCGTCGCACGCTCCAGCTTTGTCGATCAGCCGACGCCGTCGCGTACCCTGGAAGACATGGTGCTCCTCGGCGATCTGCCATCGTCAAAATTTCCGGAAGTCGATGGTTACAATCTTTCATACCTGCGGCCGGGCGCAACCATGGCCGTGGTGAGCGAAGACGATTATCACGCGCCATTGTTGGCATTCTGGCATCGCGGATTGGGACGCATCGGCGCACTGACGCTGGAAGTCGATGGTAAGTATTCGGGACGCCTGAATCGTTGGAAAGAATTCGGATCGTTTGCGACGGGCCTCGGGCGATGGCTGCTCGGAGGGGATCCCCCGCAGGGCGTCCGTGCCACCATCGAACGGAAAGGCGGAGAAGGCATCATTCACGTCGAACTGGACCCGGAACGCAAGCGAGGTGGGACCGACGAAATCCGAACCGCATCCGCAGCGATTGTGCCGCCCGGTAGCGAGATCAACCCCGCTTCGAAATGGCTGAATCTGGTATGGACGGGCGAAAACACGCTTGAAGGACGATTTCCCATCCAAAAGTCCGGCGTCTATGTCGGCGCCGTGGATTTGGGACAAGGCCGCTTTCTTCCGCTCGCACCGCTGATGTTGCCGTATTCACCGGAATACGAACCGCAGTTGGATCCCGACGCGGGAAGAAAAACACTAGTGGATCTGGCACGAATCACCGGGGGCATGGAGCGCACCTCATGGAACGGCATGTTCAACCCCAGCTTGCTGCGGCGCCGGCAACTGCGCGATCTGGTAATTCCTCTGGCACTGTTGCTCCTGATGCTGCATTTGACCGAAATCGCAGCACGCCGGCTGTACTTTTTCACCGCGGCCGACGCATGGCTGGGTTCGCTGCGAATTCCCAAATTCAGAAGAGTGCGTCGAAAGATTGCAGTTCAAACGGAGACGCAGTCAAAGGAGCCGTCCACTATTGAGACAGCGCCGCCGCAGGCCGTCGAATCTCCTCTGGCCCGTGCAAAGGCTAAAGCCCGCGATCGCCTGAGTTGATATAAATGTTCCGTCCCCAGTTCCCAACCGCGACATCCCCGCCGTTCCCAGCCGCGGCGTCGGCGGCGCTAGTTCCCAACCGCAACAGCGGACTGCAGGGTAATGGGGTTCCCAGCCGTTCCCAGCCGCGTTAGCGGCGGCAGTTCCATAGCCCCCGGCGTGAGCCGGGGGTAAAGAAACACAACACCACAGAGTGCTGCAGGCACGACAGATCTATAACTCTAAAACTCTCTCATTCATTGTTGACTATATCGATCGGGCAGCCAGTGGCGCCGGTTCGCGTTCTGGATTCGGACGTTGTGGGATTTGCTGGTTACAGCAGTGGGTCAGCATTTTGGAATGCAATCCGAGCGCGGATTGATCTGGCGGTGGATTCTGGCATGCGGAGTGTCGACGCCCCTGGCCATTCTTTATCTTTGGGTCGAAAGGTTTGGGTTTCGCCTGATTCAACGCACATTACATCTGTTGAGTTGGTATCAGAATGGCCGGAATCCGGTTTTGTTTAGCGCAATAATTGCCGGTGGAGTGGGATTGTTCCTGGGTTTGCTGCAGGCAGCCGCACTGGGATGGAAATGGCCTTACAGATTGTTGTGGGTGGCCGCAACGATGATCGGTGTCGCGACAGGATGGACGGCAATGCTGAGATTGTTCATGGGAAACTATCTTTGGACATCCATTGTGGCCAATCGTCAATATATTCACCCCATTGGGTTTTTGTGGTGTGGCGCGATCATCGGATTAGTTCAGTCGTTCGTGCTGGCAACGAAAACAACGCGGTCATTGGCATGGATTCCAGCGTGTGCAATCGCCATGGCTGGTCTGGGTTGGATTGCGGATCACTCCCCGACGGAGCTGATACCTGCACTTTCGGGCGGGCTCGTATTCGGAATCCTCACCGCAGTTCCACTGAACTGGATCGTCTCGCCGACACTAACTGTTTTTCCCTCTGATCTCAGCAAGACGGAATCCTGATCACTTTCCCTTGTATGCGCAGTTTGTGACCGCGGGCTACCATCACCTTTGAGCAAGCGACATTGCGTGAAGAGCCGAAACGCGTCAGCGAGACCTCAGCGAACCGGCGGCTCAGGCTTCACACCTGATTCTTTTGCTTTGTAGTATTCGTTCAGGCAAGTATTCAGCGGATTGCCTTGATTGTAGATACAGTCACAGAAACGTTGGCAGTCGCCTGGATCGTCCTTGTTCGTGCACCCGTTGGTGCACTCGAGTGGTTCGTTACCAGGCCGGATCGGGTAAAGAACATCATCGAAGGCGATTAGTGAAACGACCGCCGCGAGTACAATCCCGAAAAACCAAAGTGGGAACTTACTGGTCGTGACTGGGACGTGACGATCTTCGACGGAACGTTTAAGCGGCAGGATGTACTTCAGGCGGTCATAGTCCCACACGAGCAGGAACAGATTCGCCAACAGCATCAGCGTGGTGATGCGAGTACCGTTAAATCTTGTGGCAGATGATAGAACCCAGATGTTCAAGATGATGGGAAAATAGAGGAGCGCCCCCAACAGAACCGTTCCTGGAATGAGCAGCAGAATCGCTGCCGTGAGCTGGCCGACGCCAATGAACGTGTAGTAGTACCGCGTCAGCAACAGCGCGTCGAAGTAATGACCTAAAGGATGATTCGATGGCAGGCCGGTGAACCGCTCTCCAGTCACCTTGACGATTCCTGCCGGAATGAATCCGAGGGCCAGGGCGATGCGGCAAAAAATTGCAAACCGTTGAAGCCACTTGTTTCGTCTCAATTCACCGTACACCCGTTCAAAGTCCGCAAGTAGGCTCATCGTCTGTATCCAGAGGTATGATGCTGGTCGATTAACTGAATCGGCAAGTACTTTTTAATGCAGAGCTGAAGTCCAAATTGTGGCCTCGGCCTCCGGTCCGAACGATGCTAATTGCACCCGCTTCGTGCGGTTTTGTGCAGGGGCTTCGAATGGAGGCCGGGTGGCCACTCGAAGCGAGAGCCCTTGTGTAACGCCGCAGTGTTTAGGCAATGCCTCGGCGAACGGATGGGTAGCCGGCAAACCGGACTTAAGAAATCCGCCATCGACTCTGCTGTTCAATCGAAGGGTAGCTGGTTTTACGTCAACTTGCGGATTCCGGCGATGTGAATAGGCTGTTCCGACGCGATGTGAATATGTCGGAGCGAAGCGACGCTGGCGTTTGCAATGATGCTTGAGATATTCACATCAGTCAACGGGCAGGCGACCGGATTCTGGGTTTTGAGTGATTTATCATCATTATTTCGTCTCCTGTTGTAGTGAGATTGGGATTTCTTTCCAGTGTTGCTCGAAGCTGCGAAGTTTCCGGGTAACATAGTTCCAATACTCAGGTGATGTGTTCTGTAGGACTTCGTCGAACAACGCCGTGAAGTAGTGAAGGGTGGTGACCAGGGTGCCCCGGCGGTGGTCCTGTAGTGCGACAGACTTGCGTAGTGAACCGAGGAGAATCGCGCGTTCGACATCTACGATTGAAACGCCGTCGCGGTGAAGCCGGATGGCCAGTTTTTCGTCGGCGGGTGTGAAGGTGCTACGGACACAGCGGCGTTCTAGAAAACAGCGTTTCACATGAGCAATGTATGCCGTTATATCGTCGTCGCCTTCAGAGTTCGAGTCACGCTGATAGGGCCAGAAACGATCGGTGATTTCGATCACATCACCATCGGGGGAGAGGCAGACGCCCTGCCGAAACAATTCATCGAGAGCCGCCTGCAATTCGGGTTCGGTTTTGTGGAGTGCGAGGGCCAGCTCTCGAGCGGATGCCGGGAGACAGCCACGGCTCCGTTCGGCATGCAGACAGAGCCATAGAAACAGTTTGAAAGCCGCGTCGGAAAGCAATAGCAGAGCCTGCTCGGTTTCGCGGCCAGCCGCGAACCATCCCGACGGCTGTTTGAGATGAAAATGAGTTGAGGTATTCATTGGCTGTCCTCCTCTGGCTTACGAGCGCGTTTCTTGCGCACGGATTCACCGTTGATTTCGATGCGGTATGCGTTGTGCGCCAGCCGGTCCAGAATGCTGTCGGCGATGGTAGGGTCGCCGACTTGCTCATGCCAATGAGCGACCGGCATTTGTGAGGTGAGGATCATCGAGCGCCGCTGATAACGGTCGTCGCAGATTTCGAGGAAGTCCCTCCGCTCGCTGTCCTTCAATGGGGCCATGGCAAAGTCATCCAACAGCAACACATCGATCCGGGACAGCTTCAGCAGCATTCGTCCAATGCTGCCGTCGGCATGCGCCACGGCGAGTTCGCGAAACAGCTCGTTCATCCTTTTGTGCAGCACCGAATAGCCATCGCGGCAGACTTTTTGCGCCAGGGCGCAACCCAGCCAGCTTTTTCCGATACCCGTAGGGCCGATCAATATGATGTTCTGCTTCTGGCGAACCCATTCGCTCGATGACAAGGTTCGTATCAGCTTGCGGTCCAGTCCGCGTGGATGCTGGTAATCGATGTCTTCAATGACGGCGCGTTCTTTCAGTTTTGCCGATCGGAGACGATGAGCCAGCGCACGGTTCTCCTTCCAGAGCCATTGCTGATCGACGACCATTGCAAAGCGCTCCTCGAAACTGAGCTGGCTTATGCTGGTGGTTTCCAGCTGCGCACGAAAGGCATCGGCCATGCCGTGCAACTTCAGCGTGTGCAATTTTTCAATCGTGGGTTGATTCAACATTAAGATTTCCTTTCGTTGGTTCGGAACGGCAGGATCGCGGCCGGGGAATCGTAGTAATCGGCTCCACGGAGGTTTTCATGCCTTGGGCCGGTACGTTCCGGTTCGATATCCAGTGTCGATTGCTGATCCAGAGAGCGCTGAAGCATTGAACGAAGGCTCGAATAGGAGCAGGCCTGGAGTTCGATGGCGCGCCGGCTGGCCGCTTCCATCCGTTGGTTGGAGTAGGTCTTTGCCAGACGCATGATGCCCAGGCAGGCGCGATAACCCATTTCCGGATGGGGCTTACTTTCCAGAATCGTACGGACTACCTCGGCTGTGGAGACCCCGACCGTTGAGGCCCAGTGAATCAGCCGTGAAGGAGTCCACTCCAGATGCGCCCGGTGGCTTTTCGGCATGTGCTCATGGACTGTTGTGTGACGGTACGGCGCCGAACTGCGGCCATGCGAGGCAACGCGCTTGCCCGCGTCATAGACTTCGACGGTCATGGCGGTAGAGCGTGCTTCCAGTTGTTGACCGGCCAGTTGGTAGGGAACGCTGTAATAATGGCGGTCGATCTCGACGTGATAATCAATCGAGGCCCGGACGGTTTTCCAATCCGCGATCACATACCGCTCAGCAGGCAATGCTTGAAGCGCTGGCCTGTCTTCACTGGCATAAAGAGATGCGCGGGTTCCTTCCCGTTTGCGGAACGGACGGTTGTTCAATCGTTCCAGCAGCGGTGTGATGGCATCCTGGAGTTCCGCCAGTGCGAAAAATTTGTGATGGCGCAGGGCCGCCAAAATCCACCGCTCGGCCACAAGAACCGCATTTTCAACTTTGGCCTTGTCCCTTGGTTTATACGGCCGCGCTGGCATGATGGCCGTACCGTAGTGCTGCGACATCTCGTGGTATGTGCGGTTGATGTCGGGCTCGTAGCGGCAGGCTCGATCGACGCCGGTCCGCGGATTATCCGGCACGACGAGTTTCGCCGTACCCTGAAAAAACTCAAAAGCCCGGACGTGACAGTCAATCCAATTAGCCAGACCCTGGCCCATCGCCACCCGCGCAAATGTGTAGGTGCTGGCTCCCAGCACCGCAACAAACAGCGATGCTGCCGCCGCTTCTCCCGTCTGAGGATTGTGGATGGGCAACGGTGGGACCGGCCCAGTCCACAAACATCTTTTCGCCTGCAACATGATCCTGCCGCATCACGACGCTGTGATTCCGGTTCCACCGTTGGTACAGCTCGCAGAACCGGCTGTAACCGTATCCGTCCGGTTGAGTCTGGCGATACTCCTCCCAGACTAGCTGCAGGGTCAGATGCCGGTGCGTTTTCAGGTCTCGGTGAACTGCCGAATAGTCAACGCCCGCCTGCCGCCCCGGCGGCGAACGGTCTGGCTGCGATGGAAAGAGAAGCTGGTTGAGTTGCCGGTCATCGTATTCCTCCGGCAGCGGCCACTTCAAACCCGCCGCCGCAGCCATCTTCAGATATCGATGAACGGTGGCTTGACCGATCGAGCAACTGCGGGCAATCTGGTCTTGATTGAGACCCGCAGCAAACCGCAGCCGTAACACTTCCTTGATCTTGCGCATGGACACAGCCTTCTGAGGCATTCCGTTCCCTCCACTTTTTCGTGGGAAAAACAGACACCCCGTCTTGTCCAGCGCCGGTCTTTGCTCGGCGAAGAATTTCCTCTTAAGAATTCAAACCGATTCCGGGGATGTGAATATTCATTCCGGGAAACTTGAAATTTCCATTCACTTCAGCCCGGAATTCATTATTCACATCGCCGGAATCATTATTCACATCATCCCGGAACGATTATTCACATGCCCCGGAATACGCATCAACTGAGTCCCGCTAACGAGAACCGGGTCCGATTACCGAACTGGTCTTATATTCGTAAGCTCGGCCTTCCGTGAGCCTCTCAGCCGTTCCAGTTGAAATTCAATTTCCACAGGCTCGTTGGTCATACGTGACATAGCAATCAGCACCCGCAATAACGGTAGCGCTGATTCCGTTGACGGCACGAAAATCGAGACAGTATGGACTTCCAATGTACTCGTAGTTGTTTGCATTGAGCCGACGAGCTTCCGCCGTGAACCGTTCAATAGAGATGGTGCCGCGATACTTGTCCGTGAGCAACCGATACGCTTCGGAGTAATCCGCCTCTTTGATTAATTCCAAGTATCGGTGTGCCTGTATTACTGCCGAATATCCGACGTCTTCCTCCGTAACGGTGCATTTCACGTTTTTCACGGTGCCGGAAAACTGTCCGTCCATAAACTGCTGTCACAGTCCAAACGCTGCCAGGCGGCCTACCCGATCTCAGCGGTCTTCGCATACCGTGGCAGTGTACTCGCGCTTCACCAAAGTGCAAGCGTTCCTAGCAAGAACGGCAGATTCGCCTGCTCCCGGGCGTCGATAACCACCATCCGTACCAACAACCGTGGTTAGCCTCTTGGTTTTGGTCTGCGTCGCGACGGTCGGGGTTTTGTGGGGACAGTCGGCAGCTCTGTCTTCGGTAGGGGTATGGTCGGCAAGTCTATTTTGTTCACTCGTATCTTCGGGAATCGAGTGGCGGTGACATCTTTGCGCTGGGCCACGACGCGGTAGGAGAAGGTGAGCTTGCCGGTACCGCCTTTTTGTTCTCGGACTTCGAATCCTTTGTCTTCCCGACCGGTTACGTAGAGTCCGTTGGAGTCGCCGTAGGGTGTCAGGAAGACGTGGTACGTGTCGGTCTTGACGACTGCTGCGAAGTCTGGCGCTAGCCGCACCGTTGCCTTGCCTTTGATGAGGTTGCCCTCTCCGAAGTCCTCAAACCAACTTTCTGGGCTTTCAACGCTGTAGAGGAGTCGATGCGTTCCATCGGCGTGTGGCACTGCGGCGTGCTTGTTCCCGAGCACTATTTGATCCCCGAGGATATACAGGTTACCGGTGATCGTTTGTTCTCCTTCCACGAGGACTGGGCCGATAAAACGTCCGGCTAAGGTCGGGTGGCCACCGATTTGCACGATACCGCCCGGTGGCGGCGGGGGAGGAGGAACCACTCCGAGGACGCCCACGCCGGACTTGCTGAAGCCTGCGATTGCGGATCCCCGATCTAGGTGGAGTCCAACGACGCCGCTCTTGTTGTTTTTATTGGAGACCCCAACGACCCCATCGCCATTGACGCTGGTACCTGTGACTCCCGGTCCGTCCCCGAGGTTGAGTCCGGAAACTCCGCTTAAGGTGTCCGCACTGGATTGGCCCTCCACTCCATTGCCAAAGTCGGTATGGCCTCTCACTCCGGGACCGTTCTCGCTTTGGCCTTGAACTCCCACGGGACCCACACCCAGTACCCCTGCCTTGACGCCTCTACCGACTGCGGGGGGGGCTTGAACGGAGTGTTCTTCGCCGAATTTGCTGTTGGCGCCTGCGACGCCGACGACACCGGGACCTCCATCACCACCTTCTCCAATGACTCCTCCACCCCCGTTGATACCACGACCATAGAGCGCATCAATATCTTGGTTGGCCAAAGGTGGGAGGGCGAGAATCGCGTGTGCATCGGCAGCGAACACGACCTGTCCATCGAACTTCTTTTTGTCCGGCGGGCCGGCCGTCACGACCGTCGTACTCGTGCTGGCGTTATCGTTATTCAACTCGAGAAATGGCATGTGTACCTCTCCTGTTTTGGTGTCAGTTCCTGGGCTGAAGAAAAGCGTGGGTAGTCTATAACGGATGGAACTCTTGCTGAACCCCTTTGATTCTCTTATCGTCCCTTGTGGCGGTTGATCCGCGCCTGACGATTCATCACTCGGTTTGGTTGGAAAGCGAGTGAAAAGATCAGAACAGGTCCAGGAAAGGAAAATTCGGAGACCCGCGCATACGATGCCGCCAATTGTCTTAACGGTACAGGCTTATCGAGAGATCCAAGCGCAATAGTCTTTTTGCATTCCACCTCTGCTGTTCATGCCCTCTTCGATGGTTGGTTAGTCGGTATCTCGTAGAAGTGGAAGTGCAGATTCCGGACTGGTTGCCAATCGGAGCATAACCCGTTGGAGACCAGAGTCCACAGGCGAATGCGCCGATCAATCTCTCCGACCTAATTCCCCGGCGCACATTACTTTCTCACTACCGAAGGAGCTTTTCGAGTTTAACGTGTTCTGCGGCGTTGAGATTCAGCAGTTTGTTTTCTTCAAAGAACTGAAGCAACTTTTCGCCCTTCTCCGGCGGCGCTTCAAGAACCTCAAGAACCAGCTTTGCTTGCGTTTCATGCTCGTGCAAAGCTTGGTAAGCAGTGATAAAGGCAAGTACGAGCGCAAGGACGAACGTCGCAATCGAGACCCATAAGGGCGTATGCAGAAACCATTTCGAGTGGTCAGCCTGCCGGAACTTGAGTTTGTAATCTGCCAGGTTCACCTCAGCTTGAATCTTGGACGATAGCTTAGTTAGATCGTCGATGTCGTCGGTCTTGACCTTAGCACCAAGACTTTTCGCAAAAGAATCAGCCAACTTTCCACACCTGACTTCGTATGAATCAGGTGTCGCCGCATCGTTCGAAATTTCCATATTAATCCTCCGAGTTTTGTGTCGCGGATCTTACATCACCGAAAGTCATTTCCTTTAGATAATGAGTGATTCCGGGCGTATTGTCGGTATCTCGGAAACTGAAAATCCTGGTGATTCGGTCCGCGGTCACTCTACGGTTTGCCGGTTATACATCCTTGTATGATTGGGAGTGGCTTCATATTGCGATTGCGCCTTGGATATGCGGTCTATTTGATTCGAAGACAACCAAAAATGAAATTAGACCGGGAGCTAGAGGCGGAATATAATTTACATATGGAGCTAAAACGCATTATCCAAGATTCCAGCGATGTCGAAGGGGGGCGGCGACTCCTTATCAATTTTCGCGGTTATCTTTACATGGGTGTCGCGGTGTTTCTGGCAGTTGTTTACGTCTGGAATCATTACTTATAATCTCGCCACGAAAACAAAAGTCTTACGGCCAAGTGTGTGAACTGGAATCAGGCAAGCAATTGATAGTGTTCGGTCTGGGCAGCAAACTCTCCATGGTGCTCATGCTCATTACGCGTCGATCGGTGGTGAAGACGGCGTGGGTATTTGCTGTGACTTTGACTTGTTTCGCACAGACAGCCGCGCCAACGCTACCTGCCGAAATCAGTGACAAGGATTTCTGGAAGCTGATCGTGGAGCTCTCCGAGCCGGGAGGCTCGTATCCTTACGAGAACTACGTCTCGAACGAGCTTCGATACCAGGATGTTGTTCCTGCGCTCAAGGCAACCACGAAGCCTGGCGGAGTTTATATCGGCGTAGGTCCCGAACAGAACTTCACGTATGCGGCGGTATTGCAATCGAAGCTTGCGTTCGTCATCGATATCCGGCGGCAGAACATGCTGGAGCTGCTGATGTACAAAGCGCTGTTCGAGATGTCCCCCAACCGCGCGGACTTCGTGAGCAATCTGTTCTCGCGGACGCGGCCCGCTAGCCTCGACACCAAGACGACTTCCAATGCGCTCTTTACCGCTTATCAAAGCGCCCCGGTCGATCAGAATCTCTACGCGAAGAACCTGGCGGCCATTAAGGCGTCGATGACCAAGCACGGCTATGGGCTGAGCGCCGAGGACGTCGCCAACATTGAAAAGGTCTTTCAGGTTTTCATGCGAGGCGGTCCGGGCATCACTTATGAGTTTGCGAGCCCTTCGCCCGCCTCTCTTTCGAGGCCGGCGAGCTATACGACGATGATGAACACCACCGACGCGTCGGGAAAGAATTCCGCCTACCTGGCCAGCGAAGAGAGTTACTTGTATGTGCGTGAAATGCAGCGGAAGAACCTGATCGTCCCGTTAGTGGGCGATTTTGCCGGACCGGCTGTGATTCGCAATATCGGCCGCTACCTTACCGAGCGAAAGACGACCGTCGGGGTGTTTTATATATCCAACGTCGAAAACTACCTCGATGAGAAGCAGCAGCAGGCGTTCTATGCCAATGTAGCCACGCTTCCTGTGGACGCTAACAGCATGTTTATCCGCCACATCCTTGGCAACCCGGCGCGCGGCTTATCGTGGTGGAGGCCGGAATTTAGCATCGTCAGTAGCAATGTCAGCACCGTCGCGCCGATGGGTGAATTCATCACCGCGATAAAGGCAGGACGTCGCCCCACATACCAGGAAATTGTTCGCGAGACGAAGGACCCTGTGGTGTTGGGCGGGCTTTCGCGCTAGCGGGACTGTAATCGAGGTGACGTTTAATCGAGTTCGGTCGCAAGAATACGCAAACCAAACCGCTGTCAAATAATCTGGATTTCCGCTGAGTTCTGGCGTAAGAGTCAGGTCCAATGATGTTGGGCAGACCGGCAGTGTAGGAGCGCGAAATGAACGATTACATCTTCTTCATGCATGACGACGCTCCGCGGGAGAGTCGTAACCAGGATGACGAATGGAACGACTACTTCGCCAAGCTGCGCGGGGCAGGCGCATTCGAGGGTGGGAGTGCGATCGGTGATGGAATCTGCGCCTCGAAATCATCGACGCCTCCCGCCGTCACTCGGCAGATCTCCGGCTACATTCGTGTCCGGGCTGAGGACCTGAATGCGGCGCGAGAACTGGTGATCGGAAATCCTGTGTACGAAGCTGGCGGAACCGTGGAGATACGTGAACTCCCGAGGACCGGGTAGGTTCGCTGCCCAACCCGGGTCTGAACTGAAGTAACGTTAGCTTCACTCTCAGCGTCGGTGATCAGTGGACGTATTGTCGGTAGCGTCGATAGAACCATGCGAGCAGTGCTACGCCGTCGTCACGCTCCTCCAGCCATTGATTCCACTCCATGTATGTGATGTTTTGGAATCAATGATTCAGAGAGAGAAAGAGACGGTGATTGTTGTAATGACCTCGACTGGCTCTCGATCTAACAGAGTCGGCTCATATTCCCATTTGGAAATCACGTCTCGAGAGGACGTATAGAAGGCGAGGGGACCTTTGAGCAGGAGGAGCGATTTGATTTTTCCATCCTCACCGACGGTTGCCCGAAACTGAAGTTGTCCTTCTATGTGCTTCTTTTTTAGTTCATTCGGATATGGAGGTTTTGGGCTTTTGGATAATTTGCCAACCTCAACCTTGCCGAGAAGTGCTTCTCGGGCAGCAGGCACGTTAATTTCGCACGTACCCTCGAAGGTGCTATTAATGGTTTTGACCCGCGTCAGCAAGGACTGACAAAACCCCGCAAATCCTTCGGGCAGAGAATGAAATTTGGAAAGTGATCGTCCCGCCTGGGATACGGTCGCAAAAGATGAAATCAACACACGACTGTCTATGGTGCTTGCTAACTCAGCTTGAGCATGTTTGCCGAAACCGGAATCCGGCAGTCGAGTTCCGGCGGTGCGGGCACCGCCGGTTTGATAGTCGATGCTCGTCACGCCGAGCGCGGCAAGACCGTATAACTCACCGAGCCACACAGTCACTCCACCAAAATTTGTAAGCGAAGACTGCGACAATTGTTCTGCAATCTCCGGATCAGAAAGACGAAAAAAATAGGAAGCATGGCCAATAATGAATGGGTCATTCGGACGCTGATTGAGCTTTTCAAACCATGCTCCACGCACTTTTGAGTAGGAAGATGAATTCTGAAACAAGACGTCTGCCGTAAAGAGCATCGACGCTGGCGAGCCCAGTACGGCGGACTCTGGGTTGTGTCGAACGAGCCATTCAATCTGACGGCCCTGTATCTGGCGGAGTTCGTCTTCTTCGCCTGCGGCAGCAAAGCTGATTAAAGAAGTTCGCGCAGATACGCTGTCGACGCTGCTATCGAGCTTCAATTCCAGTGTGCGGGCCGCAGCAAGATTCAGTTTTGAACCTTCAGCAATGGAGGTTTCAAGCGGTACGCTGTCGCCAACCGATGGCCGCGCCCAGATTACTGTGAAGTAATTAATGTCCTTCGGTATCGGGACATTCAAGCGCACAGATGCAGAGATCGGCTTGCCATCATGGAGTGCAGGATTGAACCTGGCCTCTGAGATTGCCTGCACGACCGAGTCGGGTAAACCTCCACTGAAAACAACTTCCGTTGGAATCCCTTTTTCGTCGACGGCGAGCTCAATTGCGGAGAGGTCCGTGAGCGGCGTTTTCTGAGCGGGGTTATTTTTGGGAATAATCGCACTTTTAATAGTTGGCGGTACATCCTGTCCTTGCAAAAGCAGCGCATGAATCAGTACGGCCAACACTATTGCGATAAAACATAGTGTTCGTTTCATTTTCGTTACTCCGTCAAAGTACAGACAGCATGAGGAATCTTCTACTTGCACCGTCCGCGATTCCTCGGTTTCTGCATGAATTTTGCCACAGAGCCAACCGAATAGCGGCCGGGCATCGCACATCGACAACCGGCATACCGTTCGGAGCGAGGCTACTTTGTCGCAGTGAGGCTTTGCAGCCCCGTTCACTCGCGGCAGGTTGGAAAACCGGCGATGTAGGCCTTGTAGGCCGCATCGAGCATGTTGGTCACCGTCTGGTCCGGCCTGAACCGCGGCCGGGGATCCACGGCAAGCCGCTCCGCGATCGGACCCAGGAAGCGGTTGTAGAGCGCGAGTGTGGCCGTGTCGTTGCTGATTATGGCGTTGTGCACGATGTTTATCGTCGGATCCGAGAGCACTTCCAGGCGGCCCACAAACACACGCGCCGTCTGAGCCGGTTTCGGAAAGATCTCCAGGGGAAGAGCCTGATCGACCGCGGAGGCCGGCAGGACATAGAACACGCGTGTTCCCGGCTCGAACCAGGAGTCATCCCAAGTCTTGACCATCGCTCGCGCCTCCTTTTCGAACAGCCCGCGCTCAACAAGGATCGTCTCGAGCTGGCGGCGCAGGGATTCAAGATCGCCGCTCAAGGATGCCGGATCGACAACAACACTGTCTACGACGTCCCGGTAGGCACGGAATCCCACCTTGCTCCGCTGGTTTTCAAACAGGATCATGTTGGGAATTGGCGGACCGCCGAGATTCTCGACCTTGAAGTCGGCGCGCTTATGCACGCTCGACGCAACCGGCGTGACGGCAAGCGGGAACGCAAAGGAGCCAATGCCGCGATAGAAGAGGAACTTTTCGTTCATGCCGCCCGTCGACAGGGACGCGGCGTCCGTCGCTCGCGCGGCGTAATAATGGCTCGGTGTCGAACCGGAAGGAAACGCCGGGGCCGCCTGTGGATCCACAACCACGTTTTTCCAGTCGATGCGCGCCGTTTCGCCGCCCTTCAACGTCAGCGCGGTGACATTCTCCTGCGTGGTCGCGGCTAGCGGGTACCACTCGGTGATGATGCCGCGCGGAAACTTCACCGAAACATTCACGACGGTCTGTCTGGGCGCGTAGAAGTACAGAACCGGGGTTTCCATGCGCACGGTTCCGCGCAGCCCGGACCGCGCCTGTTCGTAGCTCAGGGCCGGCAGCCCGACGCGGTCGGCGCGGACTTTGGCCAGTGGGTCATTCTTGTAATGCTGCACAAAGCAGGGCAGGTCCGTGGGTCCGCCGAGCGGAAGCCAGTCGATCGGGCGCCCGTCGGGCCCGGCCACGGTGGTGAAGGTGCCCCATTCGTGCGCCCGCAGCTCGCCGGCCGTTTCTGTCGTTGCGCTTTGTGCGGGCGGTGGCGGAGTGGGCGAAGCCGGTACGGCGGAGACGACGGCCCCCGCCATCATCGCGGTCAGCAGCACGATCGATCGGGTCATCGTTATCTCCCGGGCAGCGCGGCGTCCCTGCCTTGAATGTTATTTTCGTATACTACGCGTTATAAAAATAACCGTCAACGGTCGGTGTGAGCAGTGGCAGGGAAGAGCATAGTCAGGATAAGTGGCGTCTTTCAACTTCCAAATGGCGCTGCCGCGGGAGGATCGTATGTCGGAGGGCCGTCAAAATCGTTCTCAGTTGCTGTTCGAATATCGAACGACTGGCTCTCTAAGCAGTCGAACGACCGATTAGTCGCGAAATGTCGTTGGCGTTTACCGTGATCCCGAATCAACGGATAAGTACATGATCGAGGGTGACTCTTTCTCCCTGTTCGATTTTCAATGCGACGCCCTGACCTTCATACTTCTGCATATATTCTGTGTTGCGATAAGCTGCTCCTGGGAGTTCCCGCCAGGCAAAAAGATGATAAGTCCCCGGTGCAATACCGCGAATGACGAACTCCCCATTCTGGTCGCCAGTAGCGGAGCGATAACGATAATTTTCCATACGGTAGGGCTCATCAGGAATGAGCGCGACGACGCCAAAGGCAATCTTGTTATTTTCCGAATTCACCATTGTTCCATTGATCGATCCACCGGAAGTTCCGATCAAGACACGGATCGATTTATCGCCTTCAATTTGAATGCCTCCATTGAGGACATCGTGATCGCCTTCACGCACCGACAGCAGATAGGTATCCAGAGGCAGTCCAGCCACACGCACTCGCCGCAGTCCTTCAGACACTCCTGTAAGCACAAAGGTGCCGTCCACTTTGCTGGCTGCCCATGACGTATCCGCCGAACCTGGTGTACCCAGAGTCGTCTGAATTCTGGCGACAGGGCGCAGTGTTCCGTCGGCTGACTGCGCGTCCACACGTCCGCTAACTTTCCATCCTTTGTTGACGACAATGTTGGTGTCAACGGGCGCATCGTCGACCCTCATTTCGGCGTGGCTAAAGAAAAAGCCGTCGGAGCCCTGCAACCCGACGGAAAATTCGTACTTTCCTGGAGACAAAGAATCGAGTGAGAACTCATCGATTGCAAGAGGTGCCGGTATGGCTCGATTGGCAATAATGACTCCGTCTCTCCGGACTTCAACATTCATCAGTTGTGGGATCTGTCCTGTCATATTTGCGATGTGTAGTCGGACGGACGCTCCCTTTTGCGTCGATACCGCCATGTCTCCCAAGTGTATTTCAGCCCTAGCTTTCACCGTGATGGCAGATGCCAGAGACGGATTGTTCGTCCCTGGGTAATATGTGGGGACTGTCACGACATTGCCCAGCGAGACCGAGTCGACGAAGAGGAAGTACTCGCCCATATCCAATCCGAATGCACGATACTCACCACGATCATCGGTGACGGCATTACCGGCCGCAATCATGCCTGCTGCTCCAGTGTCGTCGTAAGTTTTTCGCATCATTGCGACACGCGTTCGCGGGATGGGCCGTCCGTTACTATCCAATATCCGCCCGGTAATGACCGCACTTTTTGCAATGAGGATCTGGAGCCCTTGAATGGGTTCGCCCGCCTTGATGTTGATTCGAATCCTGACGTTTCCAGTCAGCGCTATGCCACCGACGCGAGCTGGCCCGTAGTCCTCCTTGGATGTCGAAAGGATGTAGTCTCCGGGAGTTGCCTGGTTAACGGTGAATTTGCCATCGCCATCTGTTGTTGCGCGGAGCCCCGACCCCCCGGGTAATGCAACAGCAAGAACAGAAACCTGAACTCCGGGAACCGGACGCTCATTCTCCCAATCCAGCACGACTCCACTGATGGTGGTCCTCGGGGTGGACTGCAGAAGGAACGCCAGGCATAAGGAAAAAATCGTCGATCTCATTGAAGGGTTGCCCGCCTACTCACATTGTCTACGCCT
>JBGPBY010000019.1:0-27549 GCA_041481485.1 Terriglobia bacterium | reverse complement strand
TAGTGGTACCCCTCACCCGGCCTTCGGCCGCCCTCTCCCGTTGGGAGAGGGATTTCTTGATCGACAGTCCTTTCAGTCGGCGAATGACGTTCCCAACCGCGAACGACGGCAGGACAGGCGCCAATCTCCCTCAATTCCCTGTATCATGGTTCGCATGCAGCTCCAAAGAATCCTGGGATTCTCAGCGGCGTTGGCTCTGGCAACGGCTGTGGTGGCCGGACTGTCGGCCATGCGGTCTGGCGCTGAGCCGGGCACAGTGGGCTGGCAAATCATTTCGCGCTTCGTCGTCGTGCAGGTGTACGGATTCTTTGGCCTCTTCATGGCGCGAGACAGCGGGATTCCGGGTGCTCTCTTTGTTGGTACGTCGGATTGGGCGGACAATGTCCGCGGAATCGTCAATTGGGGAATTCTTCCGGGCCTGATCATCGGCGTGATCAACTATCTGTTTTTCTTTGCCTACCGGTACAGTCCTTTTGTCATTCCGCGAATTCGAGACATGAAGAGCGGTTACGACGCGTTTATTCTGTCGATGGAAAGTGGAATTACCGAAGAATCCATTTACCGGCTGTTTATTCTTTCATCGATACTCTATTTGTTGCGCCGCCTTTACTCCCGCGTGAAGCCAGCCTGGCCTGGAACGGTAAAGTTTTTGCCGGCCGGCCTGGCGCTGGTATTGTCATCATTGGTGTTCGGAATAGCACACAATCCATACGGATTCACTGCCGCATTCTTTGGCGGGATGCTGCTTGGCGGAATTTATCTCCGGAATGGAATCGAAAGCTCGATTGCCGCCCATTTTGCGGCGAACTTTCTGTTTTTCACGGCATCATATTTGTTTTGAGGATCGATTATGACTGCATCGACACTTGGCGAACTGAAGGGGTACCGGCATCGTTCCATCAAGGATGAAATGCGCGAGAACCTCATGCACAAACTCCGGGAAGGAATCCCGGTGTTTCCGGGAATTCTGGGTTACGACGACAGTGTGGTTCCACAGATCGTCAATGCCGTCCTTTCCCGGCACAACCTGATTCTTCTCGGCCTTCGCGGACAAGCGAAGTCGCGAATCCTAAGGGGCCTTGTGGAGTTTCTGGACGAATCGATCCCTGTCATTGCCGGATGTGAGATTCACGACGATCCATTTTCGCCAATTTGCCGGCCCTGCCGGAATCTGGTTCTCGAGAAAGCGGACCAGACTCCGATTGAATGGCTTGGCCGCGAGGAGCGGTACATTGAAAAGCTGGCAACACCCGATGTGACGATTGCCGACATGATAGGAGACATCGATCCGATCAAAGCGGCAAAGGGCGGCCACGCCATCGGCAGCGAAATGAGCATCCATTACGGCCTGCTGCCTCGCGCCAATCGAGGGATTTTCGCAATCAATGAGCTTCCCGATCTGGCGGGGAAGATTCAGGTTGGTCTGTTCAACATCATGCAGGAAGGCGACGTCCAGATTAAAGGCTATCCGGTTCGGCTGCCGTTGGACGTGGTTCTGGTGTTTTCCGCAAATCCCGAAGATTACACCGCGCGCGGAAAGATCGTGACTCCATTGAAGGATCGCATCGGGTCCGAAATCAAAACTCATTATCCTGCCAGTCTCGATCTTGCAGTAACGATCACCTCACAGGAGGCGTGGACCGAGCGATCCAGGAAGATTGCTGTGCCGATCTTCATTCAGCAGATCGTCGAGGGCGTTGCGTTCAAGGCCCGCGCGGATCAGCGGGTGGACAAGCGCTCCGGTGTGAGCCAGCGCCTGCCCATATCGTGCCTGGAAAATGTGGTAAGCAACGCCGAACGGCGCGCCATCGTATCCGGAGACGCAGAAGTTGTCCCTCGTGTGTCTGACATTTATGCGGCAATTCCGGCAATCACGGGAAAAATCGAACTGGAATACGAAGGAGAGCTGAAGGGGGCGGAGACCATCGCACGGGATCTCATACGCCAGTCTGTACAGATGGTCTTTCGCCACCATTTCCCAACTGTGGATTTCAAAGAAACGATTGAGTGGTTTGAAGCCGGAGGAAATGTAAAGTTCTCCGACGAGGATTCATCCAAAAGCGTGCTGAACGCGATGGAAGCCGTTCCCGGGCTCATCGACAAGGCCAGGGCTCTTGGAGGAGGAATCGCCGCGGCGGAATTCATCCTGGAGGGACTGCATTCCATCGACAAGATCGGCCGCTCTGAAGAACGCGGCTTTTCGGCCGTCGAACGAAAGGCTTCGGCCGAAATGTACCGGGATTACACCAAAGACATCAATCGTTATAAGAAACCGCTGAACTGACGCAATATGCCGGTCACCAAATTTTCAAAATGGATCAAGTCTCCGATCGATGGACTGAATCTCGAAGACCTGCTCGACGAGTTGTCCGATCTTTTCCTGGATAGCGGGTTCCAGTATGGTCCCGGCTCGTCTGCCCAGGACATGGAGTCGTTGAAACAGGCCATTGTCGAGAAACTGGTGGAGATGGGTCATATTCCGGAATCCCTCATGGAAGAGTGGATGTCGAATCGCGCTTCCGAAGAATCACAAAAGCTGGATGCCCTGGTTTCGGAAATCATCCGTCGCTTAGTGGAAGATGGTTGGCTGAAAACAGACCGCCAACAGGAAATCGGGGAATCCGGCGAAGGCTATGAAGACGATCCGGAGAACTCCCCTCAGTTCCAGCTGACCGACAAGTCGATCGATTTTCTGGGATTTCGATTATTGCGGCACCTGCTGGGATCCCTCGGGCGCAGCAGTCTTGGCCATCACGACACGACACATCTGTCGACTGGAGTTGAGGCGTATCAGGTCTCCAAAGAATATGAGTTTGGAGACACTTTGAATCTCGATATCAGTGGGACACTGATGCGGGCCGTCGCCCGCGAAGGCCTTTCCGGTTCTCTGAATCTGGAATACCGCGACTTGATGGTGCAGCAAACCGAATATCAAAGCTCGTGCGCAACGGTTTTGCTGCTGGACACCAGCCACAGCATGATTCTCTACGGCGAGGACCGGTTCACACCGGCAAAGCGGGTCGCGCTGGCGTTATCGCACCTGATCCGCACGCAATACCCCGGGGATTCATTGCGGCTGGTGCTGTTTCATGATTCGGCGGAGGAAGTGCCAATGAAGCAGCTCGCACGGGTGGTTGTCGGGCCATACCATACCAATACTCGCGAAGGATTACGCCTGGCCCGCCGCATCCTGATGGCAGAGAAGAAGGACATGCGGCAGATCATCATGATCACTGACGGCAAACCGTCGGCGATCACTCTTCCCAATGGAAAGATCTACAAAAGCGCATTTGGACTGGATCCGATGATCCTTGAAGAAACCTACAAGGAAGTGGCGACCTGCAGGAAATCCGGCATCCTGATCAACACATTCATGCTGGCAAGCGACCGCTCTCTGGTGGAATTCGTGAAGAAGGTTACGGAAATCTGCCGCGGCAAGGCCTACTTCACGACTGCGGTGGATCTTGGTCAGTACATTCTGATGGACTACATGCGGAAGAAGACACAGACGATTCACTGAAACCGGCCATTTTCGGCCAAAAAAAAAGCCCCGCCATCTGCGGGGCTTTTTTTGATTCCTGCGAAGTTACTTCTTTTTCTTCGCGGCCTTTTTCTTCGGAGCCTTTTTCTTTGCTGCCATTATGGATTCACCTCCAATTCTCTTTTCTCTACGACTACTGCTCACCTCTTACGGGCAAGCTCTTTGTTAGAATTATTTTTAAGCTATGTCACACAAAAGTTCAAAACAAAAATCGCGAAATCGAAATGATTTTTCAATCGGCGTGATGTCGATGTTGGGATCGATTCACGCTTGCTCATCGTTTTTGGAGCTGCAAAATGATTTCTCGATCCGCTTCCGGGAACGGATAAGCCACTAATTCCGGCGGCGCAGCCCAGTTGAATTCGGCGACCTGAATGGCTCGCGGTTCGCCGGCAACAATCGCACAATTGAAGAAATGGAGCTGGACGGATTTTCTCGGATACTCGTGTTCTATCGATAAACATTGGTTGAAAACGATTACGTCCAATCCAACCTCTTCACGAATTTCGCGCATGAGAGCGGCTTTCAGTGTCTCACCCTGTTCAACTTTGCCTCCTGGAAATTCCCAGAGTCCCGGAAGATGAACAGTATCCGGACGGCGGGTGATCAGTATTTTTCCGTCGCGGCAGATCACGGCGGCGACGACCTGGATCATTGAATTGCCGCCGCTCGTCGATATGGACGGAAGTCGAGCAGACAATCGTTGCGGCGCAGAAAATCCATGAGACGGCGGTATTGGTCCTTATTGATGCGGAACAGTGCGGCAAGATCGCGATATGAGCCTCGCGTCCTCCGCAGTCCCAGATCGACGAGAGCCACAACTTTGTCGCGTGGAATATCCCGCCGTTTGTAACGATCGTGGATCTCTGTCCAGAAGTTTCTTCTTCCCTCGGAGAGTTCGTTAAACCACTTCCGTACCTCATCGACCGAAGGATCGCCGGGGACAGGATCGATCACTATTGAAGCAATGGTTTTCGTGGAAGAGATGAAGAACGAGCGTTCGACGGCGTTCTGCAATTCCCGGACATTTCCCGGAAACTTGTGCCGGAGAAGCGGAAGGAACGCGTCGGGACCGAAAATCTTGTTCGTTTTGTGGGTTGAATTCAATAGACGGAGAAAGTGGCCTGCCAGAACTGGAATATCGCCCAGACGTTCCCGCAGGGGTGGAATCTGCACTTCGATAACGTTCAGTCGAAAAAGCAGGTCCTGGCGGAAGGTTCCATCTGCGACCATTTTCTTCAGTGCGGCGTTGGTGGCGGCAATCAGGCGGACATCGACCGGCCGGCTGCGTGATTCGCCAATCCGGCGCACCTCCCGTTCCTGAAGGACTCTCAGCAACTTGGCCTGCATTGCGGGATTCATGTTTGAAATTTCATCAAGAAACAGAGTCCCGCGGTGGGCAGCCTCGAAAACCCCGGGTCGGTCTGCGACTGCTCCGGTAAATGAACCGCGCCGCGATCCAAACAACTCGCTTTCCATGAGGTTTTCCGGGATAGCGCCACAGTCGATGGGGATGAATGGATTACTGGAGCGCGAACTCAGTTTGTGAATGGCCCGGGCAACGAGTTCTTTTCCGGAGCCGGTCTCACCTTCGATGAGAACTGTGGCATTGCTGCGTGCGATGTTCTCGATGTGCGAACACATTTCGGCGATAGGCCGGGAATTTCCCACAATTCCGTGAAAATTCGTTGCTGTAGCTGCAAGAGGTTTCGACAGATTTCGGTTCCTGATCTGATCGAAAGCGCTGCCGACCAGTGTTCCGAGTATCGTAAAGAATTCCAGTTCACCTTCGTCCATCCCGGAGCGGCCCCGGCTCGTCACAAAGATCCCTCCCGAATACGTCTCACTTCGAAATGGAATCCATCGATTGTCGGCTTCAAATCGAATCTGACCGCCTGACTTTTGAGAAATTGCAGCGACCCGATTGCGCAGTTCGTCGGTGACAGTTACTCCAAATGAGTGCCAGGAGGTGTGATCTCCGGATCTCAGCATGACGACGAGGTTGTAACGGGATAAGCCGATTTCCGTGAGGATATCGCGAATGAAATCGTCGGTCGTTGCGGCGCTGCTTGCGGCAATGGTGACCTGATAGAGGGCTTGAAAATAGCGCTGATCCCCTGAATTTCTTTCAATGGGCGGCGAGAGTTGGCCGACCGGCAAGTCCTGAACACAAGCGTCAAGCCGGGCACGGGCATCACGCCGCCAGGGTTCGGAGAGATATTTCAGACGATATCGGGCCGGCAGCTGGCGGACAAGCCCGGAAGTAATCCTTGTGCTGTTGGAGAGGTGCTCTCGCGCAGCCGTGAACCTCCTCGCGGACTGAAGTAGAAGTCCCAGATGGTACGAGCTCTCACTTAAAGTCTCTGATATGCCAATCTCCGTGGCCAGTTTGACACTCTGACTCAGAAAATGCTCCCGCTCTTTGTCGTGGCTACTGGCGATTCCCCGCCTTAGCAACGCTTTTGCCTGAAGCGGCCGATAACCATTCTTCCTGGCTATTCGCAGTGCCGTTTCGGCATGCTGCTTCGACTCCTCAACATCCCTCTGCACTGTCCTCACACTGAGCTCCAGCTCCAGCCTGCATACCTCATAGAGCAATGCCCCTTCGGCGGCAACACGCAGCGCATTTTCAAGGATGGAGATGGCATCAGTTTCCTGCACGATCCGCGATCGAAGCAACGCTTCCTGGACAAAGTAGAGAGGCGAATCCGTCCATGCCCCTTCCGCAGTAATCCGATCAATATCGGCCGCCGTCACGCCGGCTCCTATAGCCATCAGAATCTCGCACTCGAGAAGCAGGCTTTGGTAGCGTTGCCGTTTAAACAAGTTCGCAGTGCTGGTTGCTTTTCGTAAGCGCTGAATCGCGTCCTCGCACTTACCTTGGAGGAATTCCACTTGGGCCCGCTCAGCCTTCATGCCTTCATTACTGCCGCCTGAATTCTTGCTCAATTCCGCGATCAACTTGTCCGCCTGAATGAAAAAACTACTGCACGCCTCCAAATGTCCTAGTTTTGCCTCATAAATTGCCAGATTTGTCAGACACTGAATTTGTGCAAATAAGTGACCGGCTTCGGAGGCAAATCTATACCCCTTTTTTTGTACAGCAATCGCATTCCGAATGTCTCCCAATTGTTCAAGACAAACTGAACGATTTGTGAGGATCGCGCTTGCCGCTCCCCAAGGTTCACATGCCAATGATCGATAGAGTTCAGAAGCAGTTTGAAAATGTCCTCTATTCATCAACAAAAAGGCTTCAGCAGCTTTTGTGAACCAACGCCCTTTCTCTTCACTCTCATTTGTGAGGAGGCCTTTGGATCGATTGAGGGCCTCTTCGGCAGATACCAGATCGCCGGCTGTAACTGATGAAGTGCAAAATCTGCTCAATAAAATGGATATGTGATCTTGTTTAATTCTTGCAGACTGGATGGCGTCTCTCAGGAAGCTTAAGCGGAGATCCAAATGAATTGAGTCTCTATCACCATTGTTCGATACGAGCAGCAAACGAATTCTCAGTTCGTCGTCGATGGCGGATTCACCCAATAACTTACTGTAAAGTTTCGCACCGACCCGAGATTTTCCCATTCGTACCAATGAAATGGCATGATCGCATCTGATTTCTATCGGAATGGCAGATTTGAGCTTCTTGAATATCAGTTCGGCTGTTTTGTAATAGGAAACTGCAGAAACATTATCTCCACGATTGGACGAGCTGCGAATAAGCTCGCAATAGTGATTCCCCGCCTCGTTCCATAAGCTTCCCTTTAGGGCATGATGTGCCAATGAATCATGGGCCCGTGGAGAATCCTTAACAATTGCAGCATAGAACTTTCGGTGAACAGTACGGATTGAACGAGCGGACATCTTACTTTGTATGGCTGATCTCAGCCCTTCGTTTCGAATCTCAAAAGTGAAATCTCGTGTCCGGATTATTCCGATCTTACGCAAGAATACGAGTTTTGGTTGAACCCATTCAGGATTAGAAGCAACTACAGTAGCGAGCAAGCTCAGAGATGCAGGAACGTTTGCAAGGGCAATGGCGTTCGTAAGATCCGCATACTCTTTTCCCAATGCTTCAATAAGAGAGGGGCTCGTGCATCCATCCAAATTCCTATTTTGATGTTCCGAAGCGGCCCGCAAGAGCCACATCGGGTTCCCCCCGACACGATCGATTAGTAGTGTTTGACTTTCCGTACTTGGCTCAATAAGTCGAATCAGCTCGCGGGATTCATGGGCAGGTAGTTCGTCAAGAATGACATGTCTAAAATCCTGCCCAAGTTGTCCTTGGATTATTGTCAACCACGGAACGGTAGATGTATCTCGGCATGTCAGAATCAAGCGAATGTTCACTTCGGAAGTGCGGTTACAAAGCTGCTGAAGAAGATGTAGCGTACTTGAATCCGCCTTATCAATATCCTCGAGAAACATTACAATAGCGTTCGATCTTGACCATTCACCGATAAGTCCGATCAAATCTTGAATGATTCTCTCACTTGGAAGATCAATTCCTTGATCATCACTCTGGAGTAATCTCTCAAAGAAGGGTTCCAAATGGTCCGCAAATACACCCAGAATCTCTCTGAGACTTCTTCGCTTTCGAATTGTTTCATTTAAGACAATTTGTCTCAGAATCCTAGTAAGCGGAGACAGACCTTTTTCTGACGGGAAAAAACAATAACTCCTGAATGATTCCTTGAAACAAAGATTGGATCTAAAGCGAAGTGCATCGACAAGGCGAGTTTTTCCGAGGCCAGCATCACCTTCGACTAATACAACTCTGAATCCGTAACCCGGAGACTCTATGGTCGATTGGATACTCCTGACGAGGTCACGCCTCCCAATTGAAGGAATTTTTGAGGGGAATAAGGTAACGCACTGAATTTCGCGAATCAGGTTTTCAAAGTGAATAGCTCTGTTTCGAGGATTCTTGTCCAAAAGGCCGTGAATTGTTTCCGGCAATGGAGAGCGAATTTCTCTGGCATGCCGGACTGAAGGAATTTCTAACTGGGCGTATTTCGAAACCAGGTTGTCGATATTCGAATCTTCGTAGGGATTACGTCCATAGTAGATTCGAAAGAGAATCGCCCCTATCGAGTAGTAGTCTCCCTCAATTGTAATCGGGCTTCCAGCCAAAATTTCCGGTGCAATATAGTGAATGTGATCTATGGCATGGTGCGAAGAACTGAGGAGCAATCGATCGGCTAAACATACTCCGCCGTCGCCCGAAATGAGATTTGAGGGTCTAAGACTGCCATGTGGGCGCCCGCACGAATGCAGAAAGGCAATCCCAGATAGAATCTGCCCGATGACGTTCGAACTCGCCTTATCTAATTCAAATGTACTATTCGAATAAGTTCGGGTTGTATAGAAGCTGGAGCGACCCGATAAGCCTGCATCTGTAATACCGAGGATTAGAGGATGCTCCAGTTCTTTCTCCCAGACCAATTCATCTGCAACTTTGAGATCGCGTATCTTTGATTCGCCGCCAATATACAGCTTTAAGATTTGACGATGTAGTAACTCGTGACGGGGTTTTACTAGAAAGGTGCAACAAATATCGGTGTTTTTGAGACATTTCTCAATGACATAACGGTCATGTGGGAATTCTTTCATTCCGCGAAGGCGACTGGTTCGGAATTACGAACCGGAAGGCAGGTTTCGGACACCGCGACGGACAGCCGCTCTCAATTCCGCGTCTTCTCTCATGCGCCACTCTGCGGTAGAAATCAAAGACTCGAGATTGGATCCGTCAGTGGAGAACATCGAAATTCCAATCGAAACTGGCAAAGATACGTAGAAACCCGGACGCACCTGGAATTTGAAATGATCCAAGTCGTCTTGAAAGCGCGATTTCAATCCTTCAGCCCTTTCGACGTCAACTCGGGGAACCAAAATAATGAACTCATCGCTGGCATATCGCACGAGCAGGTCCGTTTCGCGCAATTCCTTCTTAAGATAGTCCGCTACGGTTCGAACCGCCTCATCTCCAACGGCATGACCCCACCTCCGTCTCATTTTCGAATCGTCCATTCGAATCGCGAGCAACGCAATGGAATATTCATATCGCTCGGCATCGGTGGCAACCTGATCAAACATCAAGTAGAGCTGATATCCATTCGGAAGGCACGTCTGCTTGTCAACCAAGCCGCGTTCTTCCTTTACATTGCACTTAGAAATGGCAAGAGCAGTCTGTGACGCGACTAATTCCAAACGGCGGCATTCGTCATCGGAAAACTTGTTGTTAGCGTTCCTATATACCGAAATCGCCCCACAAACAACTCCGCCACGATTCATGGGAGCGATGATGGAAATCTTGAATGGAGGTTTATCTCCGGTCATGTTGATGAAATCCGGAAAAGGATCCAGGTTGAATAAAGAAGAATTGTTCGCCGCCACCCATCCGGAAAGTTTTTGCTCCAAAGGCATCGTAAGTTTTTGCAAAGGTCCGCTGGCAATGCCGACCACATGTTGAGCAACGAGGACACCATTTTGGAGATCTGCGATGTAAAAGGCTGCCGCATCGAACTGAATCAATTCCGAAAGTTTGCTGCCAATGAAGGATAAGACATCCTTCACCTCAAGAAACTGAATATCAGCCCGCGCAAATTCAAATACCGCATAGAGGTCTCGCTGAGATTGCTCATCTCCGCCAAGGGCCTTTCTGTAGGTTTGGATCGGTTGTACCTTCTCCAGCGGTCTCAGAATTGGAGTGTCCTTTCCAATGTCTTCGCGGATCCCCCATATATCATTGTCAATTACGACTTCCTGACCTGCCTTTTCCAATCGCGGAAGATTTTCAATGAATGTCACCACTAGGTCTGGATCATAGGACTTCCCAGCTTCTCTCTGAAAAAACGCAATTACCTCGTCTCGTTTCATTGGGGAACGGTAGGGACGGTTGGTGGTAAGTGCGTCATAACAGTCAACGAGCGACAGAATGCGGGCGCCGATTGGAATCTCCTCTCCTTTGAGCCTGTCGGGATACCCGTTTCCATCCCAACGTTCGTGATGAGATCGAACCATCGGAAGGACAGGGAAGGGAAACTCGATGTTTTTCAACATATTGGCTCCGACACCAGGGTGGAGTTTCATTTTATCGAATTCACTCTCAGTTAAGGCGGCCGGCTTGTTCAAGATGTATTCCGGGACGGCTATCTTTCCAATGTCATGCAACAAGGCTCCCGCTCGCATTCCCATGAGTTCATCTTCGCCGGTTATTCCAACACACTGAGCCAACTCGGTCGCAAATACTTGTACCCTCCTGATGTGGCCATGAGTGTAACGGTCTTTGGCGTCTACCGCTGAAGCTAGGGTTTCAACTGTTTGTAAATAGAGCTTATTCAAATCTGCAATGTGCTTTTGCGTTGCTTGGAATTTCTGAACGTAGAATGAGTAAAGCTGATAGACAGCCACGACAATTGGTACTAACAGGAGCACTACCCAAATATTTTTTGAGTCCTTATAGAATGAGTCCTTAAAGAATAACGAGAGCAAACCGGCTGCGGCTGCCGAACAAAAAAAGTTTAACAAATACAAACTCAGACCCTCTCGCCAAACTGAGAGAAAGGGTTTTCCAGATGCCAGTGAAACAGCAGCGGAAAGTGTTCCCGTATTCGCCAAGAACCAAGCTAATGCGACTGCGGAGTATACGGGAACTATCGCTTTGTCTCCGAAGCGCGCCGTAACGGTATTCAATACGGTATTCATCGCAGCAATTGAAATTGAACAGCATGAAAGATTAAACAAGAGTCGATGAATACTCAGTCCCTTAAGAGACCGATAACCACCTTTCTTGGCGTATCTTGCGACTGAAGTTCCAATTACATTTGCCCAATAGGTTACCAAAGCTGGACCAGGGCCAAACTGTATCAATACTAAAAAAGTGAAGACATCTCCCATTGAGATGATGATCGAGGGAATTTGCGGAAGGCTTAAGTTTAGGAAGGCTACGGCAAACGACGCAAAAGTTAGGAATTCCCAGAGGGGCTCATATCTTTTCGGAGAGGATGAGAATACAAAGATCGCAATAGGTATTGCGATTACGCACACACCTCCCAAGTAAAACTTGGTTGCGAGTGAAGCGTCTCTCCACTTCATGAGATGCTAGTGTCGGCTGGCCTTGGACCCCCAAGGCTCAGCCGACTCCGATGATGTGATCGAAGAATTAGTCGAGAGTTTCCAGCATGCCGCTGTCATCCGGGGCAATCTTGGCTTCGAGTTCCTCAATTTGTAGCAATTCGACATTATTCAGGGTTCCGTTTATTTCGTACATTTACTTTCTCCTCCTGGGACGGTAGAGAGTCAAATAGTTTCTATTCAGTCGTTTATATTTAGTTAACGCCTAGAGGCGCTCGTTAGATCCAGATCACGGCAAATAGTGGATTCATTACGGTCTCCCTTCATTGCGACAGAACGTCCAAAACACGAAAGCCACCCGGTAAAGCGATCCTTCCTGGGTAATACGTCAAGTCGCCGGTCCGGAATTGGTCCAAGCTGAACTTGAGTTACCGCAAATCCGTCATTCGGCGAATTTGCGTGACTACTTGCGAATGCGATCTAGGGTGGGAAAACGAATCCTTGGTTTTCTCGCCTTTGGCAGCTCAACCGGCGTACTCTTTTCCTAAGAGATTAGCCTTGGAGCTTTGCGCCCCCGACTTTCATCGAGTTTGCCCCTTTTCAAAGGGATCGGCTTAACTGTCACCGCAGTAGAGCATAAAACCCGAATGGAAAATACAATTTTTTTTGAAAAATTATGGCTTCATGGTAGGGCCGGACGGCCCTCTACCAGAGCTTCGGAAGGTCGAATTTGATCCACCGGCCAACACGGCGCGTCACCAATTCAATGATGCGTTTTTTCCCGCAGTAAATTTTTGAATATCCCATCATTCCCGGCTTCAAGAGGTCGTCTTTGTTGTCGAGGTATACATGCATCTCTATCATCGGTTCACCGTTGACGTTATGAACTGCCGGAGCAATCCAGTCGATTCTTCCCCAGAATTCTTTTGATGGAAATGACTTCACCCTGACCGATACGTCATTCCCCTGTTGGACAGCTTCATATTCGAGTTCAGGCACCATCAGTTCCGCTCTTATTTTCGATGTCACCACGAGCTGCATAATTTCTGCACCTGAGCTGCGATATTGTCCCACGAGTTCTTCCACTCGAGGCGTGGTGATCACTCCGTCATATGGAGCGAAGATAACGGTTTTCTTCAACTCTTTCGTGTAGCGGTCCACTGTGGCCTGGAGTCTCTTGACGTCTTCCTCGACCTGAAGTATCTGATCCTGCGTGTTACCGTTCATTAATCGCTGCAGGTGAATTTCATGTTCCCTGATTTGCGCGTTCAGTTCTTCTGCCCTGTTGGCGGCTTTTTCATCAATGACAAGAATCTCGCGATCGATTTCCTTGACTCTGCTGTCGGCGATTTCCACATCCGACTGACTTCCATCGGCCAGGATCTTCGCAGTTAGCCCCTTATCGTAAAGCGTCTTGTAGTTGTCTCTTATCCCCTCCGCCTTTTTCAGTTCAGTTGATCGGCTTGCGCGCAATTGCAGAAGCTGATTCTTCTGTCCCTCATTCTTGAATACAACATCATGCTCAACCTTCAACCTGTTGATTGTCCTCTTCTCCTCCTCAATATCCTCCGGCCGCGTTCCCCTTCGGAGGCCCTCCAGGTTCCTCGTTTGCTCTTTGAGCCTTCCAATCGTGTCGTCAAGTTTGTCCTGTTTCACAAAATCCGTCAGTACGGCCAATTTCTCGCCCTGGTGCACAACCGAGCCATTGCGCACCGGAATATCCTGTATCAACCCTTCCGTCGGGGCATTGACAGGATAGACTGCTGTAGGAAAAATCGTGGTGGGATCCGCGGTCACTTTGAGATTGATCTTAACGACAACGGACAGTATCACCGCCGAGAGAGCAATACCTATATTTCGGTAACGCTTCATCGAGACGCGCGTGGCCACGGCCTTGACGCCCTCTATGGGCTCAACCATCGCTTTCCGCAGCGTGAAATTGGCAAATACACCAAACACGACAAGCCCTGCCAGTTGGTATTTCGTTGTAACCCAGGTAAACAAACGCGAATACACGTAAACCAATAGCGTTGTCGAGAACACAAATGACGCCGCGCCATAAATGATCTGAGCCCGTTTCTCACGCATAGTCCACCGTGACTTTCCATTTGCTGCCAGCCAGTCCCAAAGCGAACGCAATGCTTTTGACCGCAGGTTCGGAACTTCCAGAAAATCGCTGAGCATATAGTATCCGTCCAGCTTGATCAGCGGATTGAAATTGAACAACGTCTGCAGACCGGAAAACACCACAACAATTAACGCCAGTTGATTGATGAAAGCGGAGCTCTCCGTAATGCGCCAGATGATGGTACACGTTCCCCACACGGTCAGCTGCGCAAATCCTCCTGCCAGAGCTACAGCCATGCGATGGGTTCGCCTGGGAAACATGTAGGAATCGCTCACATCGCAATAGAACGCCGGCGAAAAATAGATCAGCATGAACCCGACTTCATGCACTTTTCCGCCGTAATGACGGCAAGTCAATCCATGCGAGAATTCGTGAATCGTCGTTACCGTAAACACGACCGGCCAGATCAGAATCAGACCGTACAAACTGAAGAGCGCCGGCGCCTGCCCCGAAAGGTCTTTCCAGTTTGAATACGTAATGCCGAAGCCGGTCAATATCAGAAACAGCGCCAGAATCTGAAATGCCGGAGTGAATGCCCATTTGGTGCGGGGAACCAGCCAGTCAAAGATCCGGGCGGGATCGATCGATCCCACCTTCCAATAAAGAAAGCTGCTTCTGGCGTCCAAGCGCTGGCCCCGGAGCGCTCCGAGCTTTTCGCGGACTGCCGGAGTCTCAAGCAGGAGCTTTTCTTCCAGAGATTTGCAAAACGCTTCGATGGTGGCCGGCGAAATCGATGAATTCAGCGTGGTGGAGGCACGCTCCGCAATGACTTTGATATTCTCCGGCGCTTCCGAAAACAACTCGATAATTGCTGCCTGAGCCTGTGTGAATCTGAAATAGCGGCGGGAGAGAGGATCTTTGATGACAAGGTAAGACTTACCTTGTTGTACCTGATAGGAGCGTTCAAGGTCCTGCCGAAATTGAACCTGTCCGGCCGGCACTACTGTCATGAAATTCGTAATGAGGGAGAATCTTCTCCCCGCGAAAGCGTCCACCTTTCGCGGGGATCATCCCAATTCAAGCTCTTTCGACGTTTTCCGCCTGAAATCCCTTCGGCCCTTCCGTGATTGTGAATTTTACGCTGTCCCCTTCCTTCAGCGTTTTGTATCCATCGCTGAGGATTGCGGAATAATGAACGAAGACGTCGCCTCCCGAAGCGCGCTCAATGAATCCAAATCCCTTCTTGTTGTTGAACCATTTTACCTTTCATAGTTCCTCGCTCATTACCTCTACTCCTTTTCCGCTGAAGCTGTATCTGGGTCGGACGGGGGCATTATACAAAAACGTGACTTGCTGTCAACTTTGACGGTGTGCCGGATAAAGCCCGCCAGTCACGGGTTTCGGAGAGTTCAGTCCGCGAAATACCGAATTGACCGGCGGTCTACGAGTCCCATCGGTCGAAAGCCTTTCCAGGCGTGGTTCCGCCGCCAGGTACCGCCTGGGAGTGTGAAATTTTCATGGCTCCCGCGTTTGTTACGAAAGCCCACCCTGTTAGACTTAAGCCTTATGTCCCGTATCAACTTCAAACTAGCAACCTGCATTATTTTCTTAACGGCTGCACTGGTCAGCGGATGTTCCAACGGCCAGTCCGCCCCGGTGACCAACTCTTCTGCCGCGAAAATCGATGCGAAGAATCTGAAAAATCCTGTACCGCCCAGCACAAAGTCCATTGATTCCGGCAAGAAACTCTATTCCCGATTATGCGCGGATTGTCATGGCACGGCGGGAGACGGCATCAGCGAAACGGCGAATGTGCTGATTCAATCCGGTAAGATTGCGCCGTCAAACCTTACCGATGACGTGTGGGATCTGGGTTCGACGGATGGCGAAATTTTCATGGTGATTCGCGATGGCAGCGGCTCCAACCTCGCCATGAAAGGCCTTAACGGCAGACCCGGAATTGTTGACGAAGATGTCTGGAATCTCGTGAATTACATCCACACCCTTCACAAGTAATCTCAGATCATCTCTCGATGAACATGCAGTCGCCATAGCTGTAGAAGCGATAGCGCGCTCGAATGGCATGCTGATAAGCTTCTCGAATCTTTTCGCGCCCGGCAAATGCGGAAACAAGCATCAACAGGGTCGACTTCGGCAAGTGGAAGTTGGTCAGCAGCACGTCGACCAGATTGAAACGGAATCCCGGCAGGACGTAAAGATCGGTCTTTCCGGTCCCTGCCAGAATCCGGCCATGCTTCATCATCAAATACTCCAGAGTTCGGGTTGTCGTCGTGCCGACCGCTATGATCCTGCGCTTCTCTTTTCGGGCATGCTCCAGCTCCTCTGCGGCAATTTCCGAAATTTCGAACCGTTCCGGACGCAGGAAGTGTTCTTCGACGTTGTCGGTTCGTACCGGAAGGAAAGTCCCAATACCGACATGCAGAGTGATCATTACGACGGAGATTCCCTTGGCTCGAATCTGCGAGAGTATCTCGTTTGTGAAGTGTAATCCTGCGGTGGGCGCCGCCACTGCGCCGGAGGTATGCGCGTATATCGTCTGATAGGTTTCCCGGTCTGCAAACTCACCTGGGCGATCAATGTACGGCGGCAATGGAATCTGACCATAGAGTTCGAGAATCTGCTCGATCGGCTCCGGCGATTCCAGCCTCAGGACATGTAGTTCTTCGCCCGCACTTCCTTCAAACACTCCTTCGAGCTTGCCATCTCCGAAAATCGCCCGGTCGCCGCTTCGGATCCTGCGGCCAGGACGGCAAAGCACCTGCCAGACATTGGCTGCATCACCAATGGGTTCGGCAAAGAAGACCTCCATATCGCGCGAGGTGCCGTTGCGCCTCTCCAGACGGGCTCTGGTCCGAGCACGAAGCACGCGTGTATCGTTGATCACCAGAACGTCTGTTCGATTCAAATAGCGCGGCAACTCTGCAAACATGGAATCGACGACCTGTCCGGATCGCTCGAGAACCATCATTCGAGACGAATCTCTGGGGTTTGCCGGATAACGCGCGATCAGCTCCTCAGGCAAGTCGTAATCAAAATCCGAAATGTGCATGGACTCGAGTTTGTATGATCGCACGCCACGCACATCGCGGTCTGTAGAATGTGTTTTGGAGGTCTTTCTTGAAGGATTCACTTGAAACCGGCGAAATACGGATTCGCCGGCGCGGTGCAGACCGTATCCGAGGCGGGCATCTTTGGGTCTATCGCAGCGATGTCGTGGAACCCGGCCCTGAAATCACGCCGGGCTCCATTGTGTCCGTCCGGGACGAGCGGGGTGGCGCCGTCGGCAAAGCGTTCTTCAGTTCCAGGTCTCAAATCACTCTGCGATTCCTGACGCGCGGCAGTGCTGCAGGAGTAACGATCAACGAAGCCTTTCTTCGCTACCGAATCAATGCGGCCGATCAGTTTCGAAATCGCCTGGGTGTCGATCCCGGGCTGAGCCGCCGTATCTATTCCGAAGGCGACCTGTTGCCAGGCCTGATCGTCGATCGTTATGGCGATACACTTGTGGTTCAGGCACTCTGTCAAGCCGTCGACCGTCTGGAACCTGTGCTTACTCCTCTGCTGCAGGAGCAATATCATCCCAAAACAATTCTCTTCCGGAATGACGCCCGGGTCCGTGAACTCGAGGGCCTGTCTTTGGAAACTCACGCGGTCGGCGAACCCGAGAGCGAAACCATTGTGGTCGACGAGGACGGCAAACAGTTCGAATTCTCCCTCCGGTCCGGACAAAAAACAGGTGCCTTCCTCGATCAACGTGAGAACCATCGGGCAGCCCGGCGGTATTCCCATGGAAAGGCTCTGGATGGATGTACCTACACTGGGGGATTTGCACTTCACATGGCGGACGTTTGCGACAGTGTTGAAGCCGTCGAAATCTCGGCGGCAAACGTCCGCCTTGCCGAAGCCAATGTCCGCAGGAACGGACTCACCAATGTTCAATGCATCGAAGCCAATATTTTCGACTACCTCCGGGAAGCTTCCTCCGAGGGACGCCGATACAACACCATCGTGCTCGACCCTCCTGCATTCGCAAAAAACAAGGAAAGCCTCGAAGGTTCCATTCGCGGCTACAAGGAGATCAATAACCGCGCCATGCGCATTATTAAGGATGGAGGAATCCTGATTACCTGTACCTGCTCCCACCACGTTTCCGAGGCGCTTTTTTCCGAAATCCTGGCGGATGCTGCCCGGGACGCCGGCTGCTGGACACGGGTGATCGAACGCCGGATCCAGTCTTCCGACCATCCGGTTCTTTTGGCAGTTCCGGAAACGCTGTATCTAAAGTGTTTCATCCTCGAAATCAAGACTTGACAGTCAAACACTCAGTTCTTATGCTTGGCTTCGACTCATATTTTTTAGGAGGTTTTTGTTATGGCAATCACTCGATGGGACCCATTTCGGGATCTAAGCATCCTTCAGGAAAGGATGAACCGCGTTTTCGAGGATGCAGCTGGCCGCGGCTGGAAAGGTGAAGAGCCGTCTCCAACCACCAGCTGGAGTCCCGCCGTCGACATCTATGAGACCGACAACCAAATCATGGTTCAGGCCGAGCTTCCCGGAATTGAAAAGAAGGACATCGCGCTGCAGCTGGAAAACAATGTGCTCACCCTGAAGGGAGAGCGCCGGTTCGAGAAGGAAACCAAGCAGGAGAATTATCATCGTATTGAGCGTTCGTACGGAGGGTTCAGCCGGGCATTTACTATCCCGACGATTGTGGACGAAGAAAAGATCCGCGCGGACTATAAGGATGGAATTCTCAAGATTGAACTTCCGAAAAAAGATCAGGTGAAATCCAAGCAGATAAAAATTGGCGAATGACTGGTGATCTATGCGAGCAGACAAGTTCACGATAAAAAGTCAGGAAGCACTCCAGGCCGCACAAGCCCATGCCAGGGAACTTGGCAACCCTCAGGTGGCACCCGAGCATCTGCTTTATGCGCTCATTCAACAAAAGGATGGCGTGGTGTTGCCGGTGCTGCAAAAGTTGGGCGCCGATATTCAGGCGGTGGCGCGCGATCTCAGCGCCGCCGTCTCCAAACTTCCCAAAGTTCAGGGCCAGGGCGAGCTGTATCTGAGTCCGGCACTGAACCGCATTCTCGAAGATGCGCAAAAGGAAGCGGATAACTTCAAGGACGAATATGTCAGCGCGGAACATCTGCTGATTGCTCTCGCCAGCGCTAAAGGCGAGGAAGTGTCGCGGCTCCTGCAGTCGCAGGGCGTCACCAAGGATAATATTCTGAAAGTTCTGGTTTCGATTCGCGGAAGCCAGAAAATTACCGATCCCAATCCTGAAGAGAAGTATCAGGCACTGCAGCGCTATTCGCGCGACCTGACCGATCTGGCGAGAAAAGGCAAGCTCGATCCGGTGATCGGACGCGATGAAGAAGTACGGCGCGTGATCCAGGTGTTGTCCCGGCGCACCAAGAATAATCCCGTGCTCATCGGAGAGCCCGGCGTGGGAAAGACTGCGATTGTGGAAGGTCTGGCGCAGCGCATCATTGCCGGCGACGTACCCGAATCCCTGAAGCACAAGCGCATCGTCGCTCTCGACTTGGGGGCGCTGATTGCCGGCACGAAGTATCGCGGAGAATTCGAAGACCGGCTCAAGGCGGTCCTCAAGGAAATCGAAGAGTCGGGCGGCGATATCATTTTATTCATCGACGAACTTCACACCCTGGTCGGCGCCGGCGGTGCCGAAGGATCCATGGACGCCGCCAATATGCTGAAACCGGCGCTGGCACGCGGCGATCTGCGTTGCATCGGCGCGACCACTCTCAACGAATATCAGAAATACATCGAGAAAGACAAAGCTCTCGAACGCCGTTTTCAAAAGACATACGTGGGCGAGCCGACGGTCGAAGACACGATCTCCATTTTGCGTGGATTGAAGGAACGTTATGAGATTCACCATGGTGTGAAAATCAAGGATGCGGCGATCGTGGCTGCGGCAATGCTTTCGCACCGCTACATCACGGATCGCTTCCTGCCGGACAAGGCCATCGATCTGATCGACGAAGCCGCCGCCAGTCTGCGCATGGAAATGGACACATTGCCGGCCGACATCGATTTGATCGAACGTCAGACCGTGCAGCTGGAAGTGGAACGTCAGGCGCTGTCCAAAGAAGACGATCCGGGATCGCACGACCGGCTCCATTTAATCGAAAAGGAACTCAGTGATCTGCGCGAGACGTCGGCACAAATGAAGCTGCGCTGGCAGCGTGAGAAGGAACTGATCCAGTCGGTTCGCGCTCTCAAGGAACAAATCGATGAACTGCACGTCGAGGAACAGAAAGCCGAGAGGGAAGGTAATTACGCCAGGGTTGCGGAACTGCGCTATGGAAAGGAACAGGAACTCGACCGCAAGCTGAAGGATGCCAATTCCAAAATCGAAGGCATGGATCAATCCGATCGCATGCTGAAGGAGCAGGTCGATGAGGAAGACGTGGCGCGAATCGTGGCGAAGTGGACGGGAGTGCCGGTCACCAAAATGCTCGAAAGCGAAGTTCAGAAGCTGATCAACATGGAAGAGCTTCTGGCGCAGCGAGTGATCGGCCAGGACAAGGCATTGAAAGCGGTAGCCAACGCCATCCGGCGGTCGCGAGCCGGCTTGCAGGACCGGAATCGTCCTATTGGTGTGTTTATGTTTCTCGGACCGACAGGCGTGGGAAAAACGGAAACCGCCCGCGCCCTCGCGGAATTCCTGTTCGATGATGAACGCGCCATGGTTCGCATCGATATGTCCGAGTACATGGAGAAGCACTCGGTGTCCCGGTTGATAGGGGCGCCTCCGGGCTATGTTGGCTACGACGAAGGAGGCTATTTAACCGAAAGTGTCCGGCGCCGGCCCTACGCCGTCATTCTTCTCGATGAAGTCGAAAAGGCCCATCCGGACGTGTGGAATTTGATGCTCCAGATTTTCGACGATGGCCGATTGACCGATGGAAAGGGCCGTACGGTGGATTTCAAAAACACGGTCATCATCATGACATCCAACGTCGGTTCCGGAGCGAATGCTGAAACGATTCGCGAAATGCTTCGCTCCCATTTCAAACCGGAATTCCTGAATCGGATCGATGACATCATCACGTTCAACAGTCTCGAAAAAAAGGATCTGGCAAAGATCGTCGAGATTCAGCTTGGATTGCTGCGGAAGTACCTTGCCGATCGGAGAATCACGCTCGAACTTACGTCCGCTGCGCGGGACGCGGTATTTCAGGAAGGCTATGACCCGGCGTTTGGCGCGAGACCACTCAAACGTGCGATCCAGAAATTGCTGGCAGATCCATTGGCAATGAAATTACTGGATGGAGAAATTCAGCCCGGTGAACACGTGATCGCAGACGCAGACAAGAAAGGTGAGATTTCGTTTCGGCATGCGACGGCTGCGGCAAGTTAACCCGCATTTCTCACCGGTTGCCGCCGCGGCCGGTTACCTTGCGTAGTAACCCAGTTGGGATTGAGTCACCTGAAGTGCTTCGGTTTTGGCGCTGACATCGACCGTGCAATTTCCGTTGACCAATATGCACGGTCCCGAAGGCGACTGCACTCGTACTTCGATGCGGCGATACCGGTCGTCTCCGCCGGGTTTCGCCGGGTTGTACGAAACCACATAGGAGCTTCCCAATTCCGCCTGGATTTTCTTGTACAGGGGTGCGACATCTCCTACGCTCTTCGGAAATATCACAGTTCCACCGGAGGCTTCTGCCAATTGTTCAATCTTGAGACGGGCGGCCCCCAGAAAGCTGACCCAGCCGGGAAACTGGCTGGAGGCCGTGTTTCCGCTAAGCTGCCGGTCGGTATCAATGGCGACGAAATAGAACGGGACCTGACTCGTCCTAACCCGCTCGAGGGTTTCCTGAAATCGCATTTCTGCGGAAGCTGGAACGGTGTAGTTGGGTTCAGGCTGAAGTTGCCCCTGGATTTTCACCATGTGAGGGTACATCGTGATGTCGCGCCCGTCGGTGTACATGATGACGCCTTTGCGGCCACCAACTCCTCGCATTTCCTGAAGGGCCCAGTCGATCGCATCGAAGAATTCCGTGCCTCTGTCGGACGGGGCAATCAGCACACTCTGATGGACTCCCGTTTTTGATGGCCGCCAATCCAGAACTATTGAAACCCGCGTGTCGAATAATCCCACCGCAAGACGGTCCGGTCCGCGAAGCGTTTTTAAAAATCGATCGACCGATCCGAGAACCACATTGGGCCAGGGGCTTTTCTTCTCGCGAACACTGCGGTCGACAAGAACAAGCATATTGAAGGGTGTTCCCACCGCCTTGATATCGCGAATGGTTTGCGGTTCATCGTCTTCAAGAACCGTAAAGTCGTTCTTGCTCAGGCCCACCACCGAGTGACCTGCAGAATCCGAAACGGTAACGTTGATCGAGACCGGGTCGCTCGCTACCACCACCTGGTAGACTGGCCTCACCTCGGCCGACAACCATGCAGCGCTGCAGGCAATAGCTAAAAGGACTCGCAGAATTCGCATTGATGACCCGCAGTGTAGCACCGCACGCTTACTTCGCATAGTAGCCGGTTCGAGACTGGATCAGATGTAGCCGAGTGTCAATCGGACGAATTTCGATACGGCGAAGTTTGTTGTCCCCTGGAGGCTTTGAGGGAGCGTAGGAAATCGTGTAAGAGGTTCCCAGATCGCGCGCAATCGAAGCGTATAGCGGACCCAGTTCTGACGGGTTCCTGGGAAAATAGGATTTGCCCCCGGTTTCGCTGGCAAATTTCTTCATACGAGACCCGCCGGTGCTGTTTTCAGTGGTCAATCCGACAAAGTAAAACGGGATCTCGCTCTCAATGGCCCGCTCCAGCGCTTTGTCATATCCGTCGCCGCGATCCTGGCCATCGGTAAAGACGATCACGCCTTTCCGGCCATCGGAATGGCTGACCTCGCGGACAGCCCAATTCAGCGAAGACCAGATTTCGGTACCCATTCCGTTTGGAGCAATACCGATCTGTTCAGTATTTCCTGCCTTGGCACTTCGCCAGTCCATAGCCACCTGGACACTCTGATCGAACGTTGCAATGGCAACCTGGTCTTGCGGGCGAAGATTTTTCATGAAGAGATTGAGCCCATCAAGAAGGAACGACCATGCGGTTCTCATACTGCCGCTGTGATCGATCAGGAGGAGAATGCGGTATCCGCCGGAAACGGGAGTGAAGTTCTTGATTCTCTGTAGGACGCCGTCCTCGTAAATGCGAAAATCGTCCTTTCCAAGATCGGTGACCGGCTTTTCATTACGGTCATACACTCCGACGTCGACCGAAACGAGCGATGCATTGACCTCAAGCCGGAATTGATCGTCGGGGCCCTGCGCCATGGCCCAGGCGGTAGCGAGAGCGAAAATCAAGAAGAACCATAGGGAACGCATACAGTCCATTCCACGGCCGCCTCCGATTCGAAGGCGGCCCGGGCAATTACAGTTGACCTATTTCACGTCTTTCAGCTTTTTCAATTCCCAGAGAAACCCGCCAACGACAAAAGTAGCTCCGGGCGCAGCCTCCGTCTGAACATTAGCACTGCCATTCTGCCAGACCGATCGCGGCTTGGACGATCCGTCCGCGAGTTTTGTACCCGGGACCAGAACGGTCACCTCAACGCCGATCTCAGCCTCGGGATCCAGCGCTACAGAAAAATTTCCTGGACGTTCAATTTCAGCGCTCGCCGGCGAAGCAGTAATTCGGACCAGCACTGCAAACTCAGCAGCAGCCGGACTGGCAACAACGGTCAAACCTTTGTGGGACGAAACCGCCTTTAGCACAGCCTTTTGAACTTCGGATTTCTCAGCGGAACTTGTGACCTGTCCGGGGAGGTTATTGTCATACGTGACATTGACGTAAACTTTTTTCTTTGCCTTGAGCTCCTCCAGCTTTCCGTGCTCAATGGACCCGGTCTGTTGCGGGAGAGACCACCAGTTCTGTGATTGGGCATTTGCCGTCAGACAAAACGCCAGGAGGACGCCAGCAAAAACAATGGTGGTCATGACTCTCAGAGGCCGTTTCCAGAATCGAGTGTCGTGCATATTCCAGTCCTCCTTTATGGATGCAAAGGGATCGAATGGTGAAATCCTACACCTGGGCTTAAGGGTAATCAATGTTACCGACATCTTACCGATGGACTGTAGCGTTATACTCTCCCGGATTTCGGAGTAGAAATGTTTGGACTGAACTACTTATTTCCCTGGGGCTTCCTGTTACAGGCCATTGCCCTGATTCACGCGATTCGACGGCGCTCCGATACCTACTGGTATTTCATCATCCTGATGGGGGGAATGATCGGTGCGGTAGCTTATATTGTCATTGAAATGGTGCCGGATCTGGGACTGGCGCGAAACGCACTGTCCGGAATGGGCCGCAAATCCCGAATCCGTCAGGTCGAGGCTGCGATCCTCGATAATCCATCCGCGGCAAACTATGAGGATCTCGGCGATCTTCTGTTTGAGGAAGGCCAGTACGCCGAATCGCGCTCCGCGTACGACAAATCCATTCAGACGCGAAACGATTCGATTCATGCGATCTACCGGCGGGGCCGGTGCGCGATCGAACTAAGAGAATTCGAAAAAGCGACTCCGGATCTCGAACACGTCATTCAAACGGATCAGAAGTACGATTCCTGGCGCGCCGCCGGCCTGCTCGGTCACGCCTATGCGAACACCGGTCATCCTGAGGAAGCAGAAGAATGGTTTGTGGAAGCTACCCGGTTATCGACGACTTCGGAAACATTCTTCAACTACGCATGCTTTCTTAAAACTCAGAACCGGAAAAAGGAAGCCATCGAATGGGCTCAGAAGATCGTGAACAAACAACGCACCATGCCGCGTTATCTGAAACGTCTGGAACTTCCGTGGGTGCGGAAGGCATCCGCCTTAGTTAAGGAACTCACGTCGACTTAAAAACAGAAACTCAGTATGATGCGTCGCATTCCTATGGTGCGTGCCCGAATGGAGAGGCGGTATGGAAAGACGTTGCCCATGCTGAAATCGTCTGTTTCTGTCCTTGCGCTTGTGTCGGCAGCGTTGGGAATTGTTGTTCTGGGTCAGCAAAACATTCCGCGGCCACAGAATCCTCAAGTCCCCGGTGCGCCCCAACAACAGCAACCACCTGGAACCGGTTCGATTACCGGGACTGTCGTGGCAACAGGGACGAACGCGGCAATTCCCGGAGCCTCCGTGGAATTACGGCGAATCGATTGCAACAATTTTGCGAACCCGCCTGAAGTTTTCAATGTCACTTCCGGACCGGACGGGAAATTCACTTTTCCGAACCTGCATGCAGGGGGATGGTGCATTGTCGCTACCAGCGCTGGAGGGAAATTTACGCCGGCCGAGTATCTTCAGCGTGGATATAAGGGCCGCGGTGTCACGATTCCCCTGAGTGATGGCGAAAAAATGTCTGGCGTGACGCTGTCGATGGCACCGACCAGCGCGATTTCCGGACGCATTTCCGACCGGGACGGTGAACCGATAGGCCATGCTCGTGTTCAGGCGATGGAGGTTTACTACGAAAATGGAGAGCGGCGGCTGTACATCCTTCAGGTTGTGCAGACAAACGATCTTGGCGAATACCGCTTTTACTGGCTGCCACCGGGTAGATACTTCGTTGCCGTGATACCTGACGACATTCTGAGGCAGAACCTCGCGTTTTCAATCCCGCCTCCAGGCGAAGGAGGCCATCGCGAGGATCAGTTGTCACCGATCATTACGCGCAGGATCGCTCCGTCCGGCGAAGTCGTCGAAGAATCGTATGTTCCGATCTACTACGGAGACGTAACTGAACAACAGCGCTCAACACCAATCGATCTTCCTCCCGGAGCCAGTGCAACAGGAATGGACATCTCGCTTCGTAATGCGAGAGTCCGTTCATGGCACATCCGGGGAACCGCAATGAATGGCGCCACCGGGATGCCAGCGGCCGGAGCGCAGCTGCGATTGATGCCCCGAGGTTGGACGGCAACCGTCATCATGCCGAATGCTGTCGTGGATGGTGAAGGCAAATTCGACATCAAAGGCGTAGTCCCGGGTTCTTACACGCTGTATGCCAATCAGGCTGGAGCGGCGGCACCCGGAGGCAACGCCGGAGGCCCCGGTGCTCCAGGCCAGCGGGGAACTCCGCCCCCTGCACCCCAGCGCGGAGCGCCACCGGCTGCAGGAGCGCGTTCAACACCGGGCGCGCCGGATGCGGCTAACGGCCCGCCTCCCATACCCCCGGTTGCAGCCAGGGTCTCCATCGATGTTGGAAATTCCAATGTCGATAGCCTGACTTTCACTCTCATGCCGGGAATGACGATAAACGGAAAGGTCACGATGGAGCATCCGCCGGTTACCGGAGACACCGCCGGCCCGCGCGGCATGCGAGTCATGCTCACGCACGACCCGGATCTTGTCGGATTGCCCAATGCGCCGCAGGCGATGATTCAGCCGAATGGAACCTTCACACTGGCGAATGTGATGCAGGGAGATTTTCGCGTGTACCTGCCTCCATTGCTCAATACCTTTCAGTGGGGAACGCCGTCGGTGCCTGCAGCTCTTCAAAACACATATATCAAATCCGTCCGCCTGGGAAACGCCGATGTATTGATCGACGGTTTGCACCTCAGTATTGCCCCACAGGAACAACTCGAGGTTGTTATCGGCACCGGTGGCAAACTCAGCGGCACGGTCGTGAATGAACGGCGCGAACCGGTGGTGAATGCCACTATCGCGCTGGTACCGGCGGACAGAAAACGTATCGATTGGTATCGAGCAACGACAAGCGACACTCAGGGCCGGTACAAGATTCAGGGGATTCCTCCAGGAAATTACCGCGCTTTCGCATGGGAAGACGTGGAAAGGGATGCCTGGGAAGATCCCGGCTTCATGAATTTAGTGGAAGGCCGCGGGACAACAGTTCAAATCAGCGAGGGCGGACAGGGAACCTCTGATCTTCTGGTAATTCCGGCGGGGAGGCCATAATGAAAGTCCTCGCGCGCTCTGCACTCCTTATCGTTTTCATCGCGGTCTCAGCACGGCCACAAGCGACTTCGACAATTCCCGCAACCCAGAATTCATCACTGCAGGGCGTTGCTGTTTTGCAGTCGAACGGCCAGCCTTTATCCAAGGTATACGTGGACCTGAGAGGCGCATGGTCTGCTCAAACCACGACGGAGGAAGATGGAAAGTTCTACTTTCCCAGCGTGCCGCCGGGCCAGTACCACCTTTACGCGCGCCGTGAAGGTTACGCCCTCACCGAATATGGTCAACGCTGGTCTGGCGGACCCGGTCAACTGATCGCTCTGGCTGCGGGACAGCCCGGACCGAATGTTCAGCTTGGATTGAGCCCCACCTCCGTTATTTCCGGTCACATTTCGGATCTGAATGGTTTGCCGGTCACGGGTGCTCGAGTACGCGCGATGAAAACAAGCCTTTCGGAAAACCGGCGTACTCTTCGAATTGTTCAGGAAGCTGTTACCGATGAACTTGGCAGCTATCGGCTGTTCTGGCTGGCGCCGGGCCGCTATTACATCAGTGCTACAGTTCAGCCATGGCAGGTTAGCAGCAACGTTGTCAATAATCGAGCAGCGCCGGTAGGCGACACATCGAACGCTGGACTGACTGCTACGCGAAGTGTTTCACGGCCGGAGACCACTAAACCGACAGGTGTCGGCATTGCCGACGACGAAATATACATTCCCATGTATTTTCCGCGAACCGCCGATGGGGAACAGGCAGCAGCAATCGACCTCCAGGCGGGAACAGAATTTCGTGGCGCCGATATCAGCGTACTTCCCCTGCACACTTACAAGGTTCGGGGAAGACTCACGAACCTCCCCGCTCCAAACCCGAATCAGAACCAGGGC
>JBGPBY010000018.1:0-29675 GCA_041481485.1 Terriglobia bacterium | reverse complement strand
TCCGCCGACAGAATCATGTTCAACGTTATGCAACACTCTGCGCACACAAGCCCACTGGATGGCCTCACCGTTCTCGATCTCACACACGCTTTGGCTGGGCCGTTCGCGTCGTTCCTGCTGGCGGGACTGGGCGCTCGTGTTATCAAGATCGAAAATCCTGACGCGCCCGATCCATGCCGCCAGAACCCGCCATATCTCGGAGCGGACGGCGTATCGCTGAGTCGAAAGAGCGACGACGACGTGTCCGTGTCGGCGCTGAACCGCTTGCGCGGCAAGTTCGCCGTCACGCTTAACTTGAAACATCCGCAAGCACGAGATGTGTTCACTGATCTCGTGAAACATGCCGATATCGTGGTTGAGAATTTCAGTGCCGGAACGCTCGACCGTCTTGGTATCGGATACGAGTTTGCGCAAACGATCAATCCGCGCGTGATTTATTCTTCGATTTCCGGATTCGGCGCTACGAAAGCGAACGGATCGGGCAAAGCGATGGACAGCATTATCCAGGCGCTCAGCGGGTTGATGATGACTTCTGGAGTTCCTGGCGACCCGCCGGTGCGTGTAGGTGTTCCTGTCGCGGACCTTCTTGCTCCGGTATTTAGCGTCATTGGCGTTCTTGCTGCACTGCGCCAGCGCGAGCTCACGGGTAGAGGACAAGTCGTGGACGTCTCGATGCTCGGTGTCCTGACCTCACTTGTTGCCGCCGAACCATTCGATCTTCTCGAGGCGTGCGGTTTGCCGCAACGCACAGGGCGAATGGTCCCGAGGCTGACTCCGTTCGGGATCTATGAATCCGCGGACAGTCATGTTGCGATATGCGCACCCTCTGAACAGTTCGCGCGTGGCGTGTTCGCAGCTATCGGGCATCCTGAGTTCGAAATGGACCCGCGCTTCGCGAACCGTGATGCGCGAGTGGTTCACGTTGACGAATTGAATGCTCACATCGAGGCTTTTACTCGAACTGTGCCGTCGGCCGTGCTCCTGCCTCTCCTCGAGAAACATGGAGTGCCTGCAGCGGAAGTTCGCACACCGGCGAGCGCCGTCCGCGATCCGCGTGTTCAAGCACGAGGCGAAACAGTGCCGCTCGATCATCCGAAGTTTGGGAGGGTTGCGGATGTGATGGGAATGGGTGTTCCGATCACGTTCTCAGATGCTCCGGCTCCACAATTGCGGCCGGCTCCATGCGTCGGTCAGGATAACGATCTCGTTTACGGCGATTGGCTCGGATACGACGAGCCGGCAATCGAAAAGCTGCGGGTCAACGGAGTCATTTGAGACCATGAAGCTCACGCCCATTGCTGCGCTGAGAGCTGCGTTTGACGAGTCAGGCATTGCCGAACGGGATGCGAAACAGAAAGAGCGTGGAGTAGTCCTTTCGTGGCCATCTGTTCCGATTGAGATCGTACGAGCTGCGGGATTGAGCCCTATCCTTGCGCGGGGTGGTTTGTCGGCTACGCCGATGGCGGACGCGTATCTCGAGCCTGGAATCTTCCCCAAGAGACTTCGAAAGCTCGCGGAAGCAGCACTCTCTGGACGCCTTTCCAGCGCGGCGCGAATCATCGTTCCGCGAACATCGGATCCGGACTATAAGTTCTTCCTTTATCTCCGAGAATTCATGCGTCTCGGCATCGCCCCAACGTTGCCGCCAGTTTTGCTGTTAGACCTTCTGCAATCGCAGGGACCCGATGTTCGCTCCTACAATGCGGCGCGCTTGCGCGATCTGCTGCATGAACTCGCGAAAGTAAACAACCGCATGGTCACGCTCGACGATATGCGGCACGAGATTACCAGGGCGAATTTGGCGCGAGGCGCCGGCAGACGATTGGTTTCCCTTCGTCGTGGAATGCCGCGCATCACGGGCGCCGAAGTATTTCCGTTGCTGGGAGCATTCTGGACCGTTGATCCGGAAACCTATGCGACCCTGGCCAGCGCCGCTGCAGATGAGATCGGCAGGCGTTCCCCACTTGCCGGGCCACGTGTTCTTCTCGCGGGCGCGCCGGTGGACGGGACGGATTTGCACTCGGCGATCGAAACACGCGGCGCCGTTGTCGTTTCAGAGATCGGCCCATGGGGGAGTGGTGCGTTTGGCGCCGATGTCGTTTGTGACAACGATCCGATCACTGCTCTTGCAGACAAGTATGGCGCGGACGCCATAGGCCCGCGGACGCCGGCCCCACAACTTCGCGCCTCCATCGTGGGACTTCTCGACGATGTGGATGCGGTGATTGTTTCTCTGCCTCCCGAAGACACCACGTTCGGTTGGGACTACCCCGAGTTGCGCAATCTGCTGCAGAACAGGGGCATCCCGCACGTCTGCTTGTCCGGCGATCCTTGTGACCCATTGTCCGCCGCGAATGAAGAACGGCTCGACATGTTGATGAGCGCCGTGCCGGTGCGAACGGAAGTACGTCGTGGCTGAGAAACAACTCGAATCTACCGTCGCGGCGGCGGCGTTCCAGAAGGAGTGGTTTGCCGCTCTCCGTCGCCGGGTGTTTGATGAGCGCCAGCCTTATGCGTTGTTGCAAGCCGACGTGCCCTTCGAACTCTTCGATCTTCTCGATATCCCCGCTGTGAGCAACCAGTGGTGGGCATCCATTGTGGCCGCCAAACGTCAGGCGCCGGCGTATCTCGACGCCATGTCTGCCGATGGCTACCATGATGGTCTGTGCCACTACTGCAGCCTCGGCTATGCCTCGACAAAGTATCGTGAAGTTCAGGAACCGCCCTGGGGTGGACTGCCAACGCCACGCCTGCTTTGTGCACGGCTCACTTGTGATTGCATCCATCGCGTGTTCTCGTTGTGGGCGGACGCGTTCGGTTCCGAGTTGATCGAGATTGATCACCCCGGCGCCTCTGAGCTGCCGCCCCGGTGGTGGGAGCTGGGCCGGCATCGCTGGCGAGAACTGGTTGAACCTCATCGTCTCGCGTTTGTCGAATCGACCCTGCAACGACTTGTTGAGAGGCTCGAGACAATCCGCGGACAGCAATTGGAAGTCGAAGCTTTGCGGCAACGATTGGAAAGAGTCAATGAGCAGGAGGAAGTATTCGATGCTGTTCGTCAGCTGATCGCAAGTGCGCCGGAAACGCCAGTACGGATGACGGAGCAAATCAGCAACGTGATGGCCACGCAGTGGGTTCGCGGGACCGACTGGGCACTCGCACACGCCCGCGCCTTCTATGATGAAGTGCGGCAACGAGTGGATGCCGGCGTTGCGGCATGTCCCGGAGAAAAGGCGCGATTGATGTGGGTCGGCGTCGGTCTCTGGCATGACACAGACTTCTACACCGCATTTGAGGAGTCGCATCGCGCCGTTTTCGTCTGGTCGATGTACCTGGCTTTTGGACCTGATGGCTACATCCGTTACGGCCTGGACGACCCTATGGCCGCGCTGGCGAGCAGGCTTGCCAGTTTTAATGAATATCTGCACAACCCGCCATGGGCCGCGGAGTGGATCGTGCATCAGGCGCGTCTTCACCGGATCAACGGCGCTCTGGTGTTGCGGCCTCGGAACATGAAGCCTGCCGCTGCAGGGCGTATGTTTATTGAGCGAGCACTGGAGGATTCCGGCATTCCCGTGTTGCCGATTGAAGCTGACGTGGTCGATGCACGGGCATGGGATGCAACAGCGGCGCGGCAGTCCGTGCGGTCGTTTCTGGAGAAGAGGGTGATCGCATGAGCGCCGCTCCCATTCGTTCGACTTCAGCCTGGGGACTTCCGTTCGTCGTAACTCTTGCCGCAATGTTTGCGCTGCAGCTGTCGAATCTCGGTTTTTCGCCGCTTCTGCCGTCGATCCAGCGGGAATTCGGAATGAGTTACAAGCAACTCGGCCTGTTTACCGGGCTCTACGGTCTGCTGGCGCTTGCACTAAGCGTGCCGGCCGGCATGAGTGCCAAACGGTTCGGTGAAAAACCCGTGCTGGTTGCCGGCCTGCTCGGTGTTGCCGCGGGAAGCGTGTTGCTTGGCCGTGCCTGGGATTTCGAATCGGCGCTGGCATTCCGTGGCTTAACGATCTTTGGCTACCGCTTCGCATTTGTTTGTGTGCTCATCGCTGTCGCGCTCACCGCCCCGTCATCGCTTCGAGGCCGCACGATGGGAATACTGGGTGCGACGTCCGCACTCGCTTCTGTGATTGGTGCGCCAATCGGCGGTGCACTCGCCGACGGACTGGGCTGGCGTTTCGCCATTCTCGGCTACGCCGGAATGGCAGTGTTGGGCGTGGCTGCTTTCTGGCTTTTTTACCGGCCTGCGCAGGCAGAGAACCCGAAGAACAACGGTACCCACGGCCGCGCTGTCGTTTCAGGCGGCTCAGACCGCAGTGCGTTTCATTCTCCCGTGGTCTGGATTCTTGCGTTGATCGTGGGCATGGGCGGGTTCGGGCAATTCACAGTGACGAACTTCGTGCCGAGTGTAGCCAAGGCACTGTACAACCTTGATGCAAAGGCATCTGGCCTCATCATCAGCACGGGCTATATTACTGCAATCGTTGTGAACATTATTGTCGGCGTCCTCGCAGACCGCTTCAACAGACTGGTCGTGCTCGGCGGCGTCTTCATCCTGCTGGCGATCGCATCTTCGTCGATGACGATCGAAAATCTTACGGCGTTCCGCTTTTCCACGGCTGCCGTGATCGGTCTCGGTTTTACCGCGGCGAATCAGTTGTATGGAATTGCCGGCAGCGTTACTTCGCGCGGTGAAACGGGGAATGCGATGGGCGTTGTCAGTCTCGGCGCCGGTTTGTTCGGTTACTTCGGACCGCAAATGTTAGGAATTCTTCGAGACTGGACCGGCTCCTTCGCCGCTGGCTTTTATATGGTGGCGATCGCGGATGTCATCACGTTGGGACTGATATTTCTTCTCTATCGCATCACTCGCGGACGTTCCACCTTAGCGGCCGGATCTGATGGGCGGACCGTTGCGGAGGGCACAACGTAGGGAAACGGAGGTTACATCACCATGCTTCGCCATATCGTCATTTGGACCTGCGCTCTGGTTTCACTAACGCTTGGCCTCACGGCCCAGACGTCTGCGCCACAATCGCGCGCAACAGGAAACCAGCACCGCCAGTACACGTTCGCACCGACGGGTCAGCAAATGCCGTACCGGGTCTTTGTTCCGCCGACATGGGACGGTAAGGCGGCGCTACCAATTATTCTCATGCTGCACGGCGCCGGCGCGGATGAGAACAGCTACTTCAACATGAACGACGGTTTGCTGCCGAAGCTTGCGGCGCAACACGGCTACATTGTCGTCTCGCCTCTTGGCTTCACGGCAATGGGCGCTTATGGTAATCCCCTGCGGCTGCCCGCCGTCTTCGGTGAGACTGCGGCCGCGGTTGCCCAGCGCGCTGCCGTCACTCCGGAGCGCCAGCGGGAACTCAACTTAAGCGAACTTGAAGTGATGACCGCCCTTGAAGTCGTCACCGAAGAGTACGGCGCCGATCGGTCGCGAACATTCCTGGTGGGGCACTCCATGGGCAGCGGCGGCGTATGGCATCTGGCCGCGCGATATCCGGATCGATGGCGCGCCGTAGCGCCGATGTCCGGGCCGTTTGTGGATGTCGCCACCTATCCGTTCGATCGAATCAGGAAACTCCCGATATTCATGACTGAAGGGACGGGCGCGACGCCGTCGCTCGAAGGCAGCCGCGCGATGGCGAAGTACATGCGTGAAGGCGGCTTCGTGTTTGAGTACCTCGAAGTGGATGGTAATCACGGAAGCATGGTCGGAATGGTTTGGCCTCGTGTGTTTGAGTTTTTCAATCGGTACAAATGATCATGAAGCGAACAATCTTTGTTTGTGTAGTCCTCATTTTGGCCACGTATCCGGGAACTGTCATTCATGGCGTGGTTCAGGCTCCGCAGGAGATCCGCCTCTGGCCGGGCAAAGCTCCGGGAACCGAAGCATGGACGGTCGCGGAAACCACGACCACGTCTCCTTCCGGAGACCGCACGATTGCAAACGTCAGCGACCCGGCCGTGACGGTATTCCTTCCTTCTCCAGCTTTGGCAACGGGAGCGGCAGCTGTTGTTGCTCCGGGAGGCGCATTGCGGGCTTTGGCGTGGGACGGCGAAGGTATCAAGGTGGCGCAATGGCTGAATAGCAAGGGCATCGCTGCCCTCGTGTTGAAGTACCGCACCCTGCAGAGCTCACCCGGCGCCCGCGGTCGAGGCGGGCCTCCTCAAGGGGGCGCTGCCACTGGAGCAGCTCGCGCGGAACTTGAGATTCACAACGCGAACGCAAATCCGGAGCCGGGAGATGCGGCTCTGGCGGAAGTGCTGCGTATGGGAATTGCGGATGCGCAGCAGGCCCTGCGCCTGGCGCGCAGGAATGCTGCCGAATGGCGCATCGATCCCACGCGCGTCGGCATTATCGGATTTTCGGCCGGCGGTGGTATTGCAGTTGGCACAGTTCTGGCAGAACGCTCGGACGCATCGCCGGACTTTCTGGTGTCGGTTTACGGACCCGCGCTGCAGGACGTCATCGTACCCACGCATGCTCCGCCGTTGTTCATTGCGGTCGGCTCCACGCATTTTAATGTGACTAATGGCTGTCTGGCCCTCTTCGCGGCATGGAAAGCGGCGGGCAAGCCCGCAGAAATCCATGTTTACGATCAGGTCAGCGGCGGTTTCGCCATGTCGGTTCGCGGACTCCCCGTGGATACCTGGAAAGACCGCCTGCACGAATGGCTGTTGGCACGGAAAATTGTCGTTTCGAAATGAATTGAAAGTCAGGATGATTCGATCAACAACCGATCCCCTGGCACCTCAACCGCAACAAATCACGAAATATTCATACGGTCAATTTCCCGCAATTTCTTCCCGCTCACCTTCGGCGAAGATAGTCCACCCTGTAATTCTCTGGCAGGGGAGTCACCTGATTGTGCGATGCCCAGTCGTCCCATTTTTCTGAGAGGGACTGCACCAGCTTTGGTTGTTTCGCGGACAAATCTTCCATTTCCGTTCGATCGCGGTCCATGTCATAAAGTTTCCACGGCTCGCCGCGTAGGGCAGTCAACTTATAACGGCCCTCGCGGACGGCGCGCGTTCCTTCGTGTTCGAAATAGAGAGCGCGGTTGGGTATTCGTCTTCCGCGAAGCACCGGTATGACACTGACGCCGGCCATCGGCAGGATTTCTCTCTCGCCCACATGTTGCGGGTAGGACGCTCCGGAAGCTTCGACAATTGTCGGCATGAGATCGATAAGGTGGACAGGTGTATTGTCGATCGCGTTGCGCCGCCGGACACCCGCCGGCCAGTGCACGACACAAGGCGTGCTGATGCCCCCTTCATGCGAGTAGTGCTTGTACATTCGCCAGGGAGTGTTTGAAGCGTTCGCCCATCCCGACCCGACGCTGTGATAGCTGCCAGGACCGCCCATCTGATCCAGCTCTGCCCCCCGGTGCAGGACATTGTTCGCGCTCGAACGTATGTCAAAGCCAAAGGGGTCCCACTCGGCGCAAGCGCCGTTGTCGCTCAAGAACAGGATCACTGTATTATCGAGTTCACCCTTGAGACGCAGATCCGCGATGAGGCGTCCGATGTTCTGATCCATTCGATCGACCATCGCCGCGTAAATTGCCATCCGCATCGCCAAATCCATCCGCCGATCCTCCGGCAAGCTGTCCCAGGCGGGATTGACGGCGGTTTGAGTCTCTCCGTAATTCGTGAACGTCGATCGCGGCGACAATCGCGTTCCTCCGGACACAAGTCCCAGCCGTTTCATTTTCGCGAGGCGCTCGTCCCTTAGGACGTCCCATCCGCCGGCATATCTGTTCCTGTACTTTGCGATGTCTTCACTCCGAGCATGCAGGGGAAAATGCGGGGCGTTATATGCGAGATAAACGAACCAGGGCCGGTCTGGAGTTCCACGGGCGTCTGCGATGAAATCCAGCGCGTGGTCCGTCAGCGCATCCGTGCCATAGAAACCATTCCTGGCATAGCTTCGCGGCGGGTTTCCCTGCGGCAGCCGCAAGTATTCCGCAGGATCCCAGAACGTTGCCGCGCTGATCAGTGTCCCGTAGTATTGCTCGAATCCGTGGCGAGTCGGATCGTTCGTTCCCACGTGCCACTTGCCCGACATGAAGGTTCGATAGCCCGAGGGCTTCAAGACCTCCGCAATCGTTGCCGCGTTCTCCGAAAGCTTGCCTCTGTATCCTGGCTGTCCCAGATCCGTCACCATGTGTCCAACGCCGACACGATGCGAATACTGGCCCGTTAGAATGCTTGCTCTCGAGGGACAGCATCGAGCGGTGGAATAGAACTGTGCAAAGCGCACGCCCCCGGCCGCCAGAGCATTCAGATTCGGGGTGTCGATTTCTCCGCCGAAGCAACCGAGGTCGCTGTATCCCAGATCGTCGGCTACGATCAGCAGGACATTGGGCCGCCTCTGTTGCGGTATGGCGAGCCCCGCAACCGAAGCGGACAGCGCCAGAAATTTGCGTCGGTTCATAATTTGTCGATCCTTTCCGAAAAGACGATGTACGGCGAGGCACTATATTTCGGAAGTGCAGCGCTGAATAGCGATTCTTCCCAGAAACATTCCGGCGGGTTAGCACGGTAATCTGTTTCGCTTTATAATCCGCTCCATGCCGGCCCCCACAGTCGCGAACGTCACTTCGAGAGGTGTAATCGATTTTTGCCGAAGTCGTGGAATTCCTTCCGACGGGTTGCTGGCGGCTGCGGGCATTGCTCCAGCGCTCATCGCGTTGCCCGGATCGAGGCTCTCCGCCGAGCAGGCATTCGCATTGTGGGAAGAAGCGGAGAAAGCCACTGGTGATCCTTTGATCGCGGAACACGTCACCGGGATCCTTCCATTTGGAACTTATAGAATCGCGGACTACCTGCTGCTTACCGGAGCGACTCCGCGTGATTCGTTGCAGAAGTTCATCCGCAGTTTTCCGCTTGTCAACGGTGTATTTGAATTGCATTTGTCCGCCTCGCGCACCGGAGTGCACTTGCAGCTTGACAGTCCGTACGCGGCAGAGGGCCCGTCTCACTTCTATGTGGAATTTATCTTCTCGATGATATTTGCTCGCCTTCGCTTCGCCGCCGGTGTGGACTGGCGTCCGAAAGAAGTCTGCTTTGCGCATGCTGCACCAGATTGCGAGGGAACTTATCAATCCATGTTTCAGTGTCCGGTTCGCTTCAATGGATTGGAGAATCGCTTGACGCTGGCGAGAGAAATCGCGGACATGTCTCTACCAAGCGGAGACGCACTGCTTAGCGAAATCCTCGATCAGTATGGCCAGTCTCTGTTGAAGCAGTCTGCTAAAGACGAGTTCCTGAGTGATGTTCGAAAGGTCCTTGCCGACGGTTTCTCTCGGCGAGCCGATGTTCGCTTGCAAATCACAGCTCGGAAACTGGCGCTTAGCGGCCGCTCATTGCAACGAGAACTCAATGGACGAGGAACCTCCTACAGAGAGGAGCTTGATCGGTTCAGGCGTGACCTTGCACTCGATCTGTTGCCGCGCGTACCGATTCAGGAAATAGGCGCCCTGCTTCAGTTTTCGGACACAAGATCATTTTACCGGGCTTTCCGCAGGTGGACAGGCAAGACACCACAGGAATGTCTCAACAAGAGACCCTGTTGAAGCTGCCCCCGGCGTAATCAGTCACTCAAGCTGGCGGATTTGGTCATTGATCTTGGCTGCCGGACACCGTATTACCTCAACATGAATAAACTGAATCGATCATTTCTCGCAGCACTCGTCGCGCTGGCAGCAGTACTCATTTCAGGAGTCGGCCTCACGGCGGTGTCTCTCCAGACCCCGCAGCAGCCGGTGACACGGACGATTTCGTCACAAGATTGCACGAATGCGAAACTCGGTACAGCAATTCCTGTCGCCTCGATTGGTGAGCCCGTCGCGGGAGTGACGCTTGCAGCACCTCGATGGGTGGAGGCTACGGGCAACGCGCCGGCCTATTGTTCGATTGATGGCGCTATGGCGCCAACGGACACCAGTTCGCATGGCCGCTCGATCAACTTCCGAGTCATCCTGCCGGCATCGTGGTCGAGTCATGCCGTGCAGATTGGTGGTGGCGGCATGAATGGTTCGATCCCTGGTGTCACCGGCGGCGAGGCAGCTGCCCTGCTGCAGCGGGGATTTGCCTCTTACGGGAGCGACTCGGGACATCAGCAGGGCGGATTCGCTCCTCGTGGCGGTGCGGCCGTGGGACCGTCGGGAGATGACTGGACGCTCAGCGATGAGGCCATTAAGAACCTGGGTTACATGCAGATGAAGAAGACTCACGATGCCGCCATGGTTCTGATGGAACGTGCCTATGGCGGACGCCCGCAATTCAACTATTACGTTGGCAGCTCTCAAGGGGGACGCGAAGCATTAACAGTGGCCCAGCGGTATCCCAACGACTATAACGGTGTTGCCGCAAACGTGCCGATCGTCAGTTTTTCGTCCTTGATGCTTGGTCCCGAGTTGATCCGCATTCAGGAAAAGCCTGCCGCCAACTGGGTAACACCCGCCAAGACGGAAGCGATCCGCGCCGAATTTGTTCGCCAGTGCGACAAGTTGGACGGGCTTGCGGACGGCATTATCAATAACTACATGGCCTGCCGCGCCATATTCGACATGAGTCAGGGAGCGCCCAACCGTAATCCGTGGGCTTCTAAGAGATGCCCGAACAACATCGATCCAAATCCAGCGGATACGAGCGCCAGTGCGTGTTTTACCGACGGCCAGATTTCGACACTCAAGGTCGTCTACAGCCGGTACAAGTATGCGACCCCGCTCGCGAATGGGGCGAAGACGTTCGGCATGTGGGTGCCTACTACCGATCCCTCGGGAAGCGGTCTCATCATGAACGCCCGCTTCAAAGGACAGGAGGGCGCGGCGGAAAACGCGGCAAATCATTCCCACCTTGGAGTTCTCGGTGTTACCGGATTTTTGATGAAGAACACCAGCGCCAATCCTCTCGACTATGTCGAAGGCGGCCCACTGAATGCACGACGTGAAGAGATTTCTGCCTGGCTGGACTCGACGAATCCAGATTTGACGGCCTTCATGCGGCGCGGCGGAAAGATGATCGTTGCCAGCGGTACCAACGACACGCTCGCTTCCCCGGGCGCGCAACTCGATTATTATCAGTCCGTGCTGGATAAGATGGGGCGCTCTTCGGTCGATGAGTTTGTACGTTTCTACGTCATCCCTCAGACTGGTCACGGACTCACTGGGTCGAGCTACACCGCTAACGGTGATGGGGCAGCGATTCCGGCGGCGCAGATCCCAAGCCGCTTCGATCGCATCGCGATGCTTCTCGACTGGGTGGAGAACGGTGTTGCGCCACCCAAGTCTGCCACGGTTACCGGGAATGCCGGCACTTTACCGCTGTGTTCGTATCCGGCCTATCCAAAGTTCAATGCGGGCCCGCCAACAAACGCGGCTTCCTACATGTGTGCCGAGCGCTGATAGGATGAAGTTGGTGAGGCTTCAACGTCTCTCTTAACGGTCTGGCCCCAGTGATCTGGGGCTGACATCTTTCGCGCGCAGTTCTCGAAACCGTGGCCTAACGGGCTTCAGCGGAAGCAACGGCCTGAACTTTCACTGGGGCCGTTTCCCGGAGAAAGAGAGAGGTGACTGCGCCGAACGCAACTCCGACGAGCGGCATCCACAGAATATTCTGAATGCCTCTGCTCTGCGCGATAGCACCGCCGATTACCGGCGCGATGCCGCCTCCGAAAATTTCACCGGCTGCAACGACAATACCGATGGCTGCAGAAATCAGGCCGGCGGGAGCCGACTCCGTCGCGATCGGACCGGTGATCAGTGCGACATTTCCCAACGAGAAAAACGATAATAAGAACAGCATTACGAAAAGGGAATTGGGCTCCGCTCCAATTCCCATGAACAACCAGACGGTAACGGCCGCACCGATGAATGAAAGCACCGCTGTGGGCTTTCGCCCCAGCTTGTCGGATATTCCGGGAACACCAAACTGACCCACGAATCCTCCGAAACCAAGGGCCGATGTGACAAATCCCATCTGTCCCTGCGTCAGTTTCAGGTAATCCACCAGGTAGTTCGGCAGCATCCCTCCGAGCACGAAGATACATGCCATTGCACACATCAGCGCCAGCATGCAAATGACGATGTTCCGGTTCTTCACCACCTCACTGTATCCCGCACCTTTTCCATTGGGCACGGCGCCGACTGCAGCTCCTCCCTGGGTGTCTCGAGGCTCGCGCAATACGACATACAACAGAGCGCCGACAATAAATCCGGGTATCGCCACAACCCAAAACACCTGCCGCCATGTGGCGTATTTCAACAGCTGGGTCGCGACGATCGGGCCGAGTCCGAATCCGAATAGCGCGAAGCCGCTTTGCTGCAAGCCCTGCAGAAAACCTCGGCGTGAAGGATGCGCAGCCGCCGCAGTTGCCGTAAAGCTTGTTGGACAGTAAGAGCCTTCCATTAATCCCATCAGGCCGCGGATGGCAATCAGACTCGTGAGGCCCGCAGCCATTCCCGACAGTCCGGACATCAGGGAGAACAGAAGAATTGCGGGAATGAGAATTTTGCGGTGTCCAATCGAATCGGATATGCGTCCGCTAATTGCAGCGAATACACCCCAAACGATACCAAGTACCCCGACCAGATTTCCGATAGCCTGATAACTCAGGCCCAGTCCGGCAGCGCCGCAGCCTGGCGCGATGTCTGCAGCGGCCATGCAGGGAAACAAGGGTGCGATAATCCATCGGTCCAGACCGACAAGTCCGAAGCCGAGTCCCAGCAGAAGAACAGCCTTCCACTCATAAGAGGTATCCCAGCGTTTTTCGATTCGAGACATGAATAGTCTCCTTCAGAGATGTGTTATTTGACACTGCAGGGCTGCGGATCCCATCCGTTATTCGTTTCCGCCAGTTTCTTGTAATTCGAACTCGTGATCAGGGAACCGGTAAGGTATTCCGGATCTTCGATGATCGTCGTGACAATCATGTAACGAATGCCATACGTTTCCGGCGTCGGTTGAAAATACTCCGTGACAGTGGCTTTTTCACTGTAGGGAAGTCCGTTCTTTCGCAGGTAGCCGGATTTCAGATTTGTCGTGACTACTTTCAGCCATCCATTCTGCGCAGCGCCGCGGCCAGCAACGGGCGGCGCACCGTTGGGCGGCGGCCCAGCATTCGCGATTGCGTTTGCGGCGGGAGGAGCTGGAAGACCAGGCGGAAGTGCTCCAGCGGGGCCTGCTCCACCTGCTGGTCCGCCGGGAAATCCTCCAGCTGGACCGCCGCCGGGACCGCCTGGACCTCCACCACGTCCACCCGCGGTGGGTTCCCACGTGGCAATCGAGAGTCCCTGCCAGGATTTCGAGCCGGGGTTTGCTTCTGCCTCCTGTGCTGCCTCCTGTGCTGCCGGACCGAATTTGAATAGACGCGTCTGCATTCCCTGATCGGTTTCCCACTTCAAAGTGTTTCCGTCTTGCCACGTCACATGAGCGTGAGTTGGAATGCGGCTGATCGCGCCGGCTCCATAGCCCTTGCACTGATTGCCTTCCGCTTCGTCTTTGGCGGGATCCCACGCGTCGAGAATTGCACGGCCGGCTGGACTGATCGGGATGCTGTCGGCATTTCCTTTTGGAGGAACGGCCATGAGCCAGCGCCAATCCTCGGTAACAAGACGGACCCAATAACCCGTGAGATCATTCGTCGCTGCGGCTTGAGCGGACGGCGCCGCGGCAGCACCTCCGCGGCCGCCGCGACCCTGTATCGGCGCACCGGCGCCCTGCCCGAGCAGAGTTTCGTGCCGTGCCATCAACATGGTGACGCCAGCAACGAACAGTATCGTCGCCAACCCGCCTGCGAATCGCCGATTCATTGGTCTGTCGCCTTCTGCTGTTCCGGCGTGAATCCGTAACTGAAACCGTCGGGCCGCTTCATTGTGAGCATGCGGAGCTTGTGTTCATCGGGCGTGCGCGAAGGGTTTCCCGTAATGACGACTTCGTCGCCGTATTTCAGCGTGTCATTCTGAACGCCGGTATTCGCCAATTGCGTCGAACCTGGTCCTTCGACTGCCCAGCGATTTTTCTTTGCGCCGTCGGTCACTTCAACGGTGATCAGAGAGTGCGGGTTGCGAAACGAGAACACGACCACCTTGCCTTTGATCTCGATCATTTTCGACACGTCATACGTTGCCGCAAAGGAATGATGTGCATGCACGGAAATTGCAAAGCCGAGTATTGCCAACCCGCAAAGGATGACGATTTTGGATTTCATAAAAACTCTCCAGAGTTCATTTGCTTCATTTCTTATTTCTGTTCGCTGAGGCTTTTGTAGGCTGCCTCGATAAACATTGCCGTCGTCCAGGCGCCGGTCGTTGCTCCATACCGGCCGTCGTAGTCCTTCGTCAATCCCGCTGCCTGGACCTGCAGCAGGGTTTTGCCCTTTTTCACTGCGTCGAGAATCCGGTCGCGAACGATCTTCAACATGTCGCGGTATTCGAGGACGTCTGCTTCATCGCTGATACGGCCGTGACCTGGAATGACCATGGTGCCGCCCTCCTGCTTTTCCTTTGGAATGCAAATATCCAGAAGCTTGTTGAGGCCAGCAAGGACGCCATCAATGGTGCCGCCGGTTTTCAAATCGATCACAGGGTATGTCGTCGTCATGAAGATATCTCCTGCGGCGACGATGTCGGAACGGCGGAAAAACACGATGCTGTCGCCGTCCGTGATTGCATCCGGGATGTGAATCATCTGGATGCCTTCGTTATTGAAATAAATATCGTGAAATGCGTTGAAGTAGGTTTCTGTTGGCCACGCGTTTGCCGGAGTGGGAGCGGCTCTGCCAGTCGGCGCACTCATCCGTCCCAGAACGGATTCGAATGCCGCAATGGGTGTTCCTCCTCGTCCGCCTCCTCCGCCACCCGGCCCGTTTGCGGATGGCACGCCACGCAACGGTTCGTTCCCGCCGGTGTGATCGGGGCGAAAGCTGGTGTTGAGAATGTATCGGACCGGTTTGGCCGAAATCGCACGGAGGATTGCCTGTACTTTCTCTGCAGCGGCGCCGCCCGTTCCAGTATCGACAACCAGCACGCCGTCGTCTCCCGTCTGAACCGTGATGTTGGCACCGGCTCCGACAATCATCCAGATGTTGTCTCGAACCGGAAGGGCGCGAACGGTTCGATCATTGGCGTCTGCGTAATAAATGTTTTGTTGCGGATCGAAGACCGCAGTCCGGAGTGGCGATGCCTGCTGTGATGCACCGCCTCTCCCGCGTTGCGCGTAGACAGTAGCGCCAAGGCAGGCACTCCACACGACAAGTACGAGGAGCAGAATTCTTCCGGGTGACATGGTGTTCATCGGCATCACTGACCTCGTCCGCCTGGTGCTGGCGGTGGAGTGCCGCGTTGTCCACCCGGAGGAGCGCCGCCGCGTCCGCCTCCCGGCGCACCCCCTGGGCCACCCGCCGCAGGTCCGCCCCCGCGTCCGCCGGCGTTGTTTTGGGGCTGTGCGGGCGGCGGCCATTTCTGGGCAGTCACCACTTTCTTGCGAAATTCCGGGAGCATGGTTTCGGCGCCGCCGCGTGCGGCGTCCTGAATCACGTCGTAGGTCTTGGAATAAAGATCGAGGTTTGGATTCGTGCCCGGCAGCCAGTGCGGTACCCAGCCTTGTTCATGATCGAGTTCGGTAACAATCAGGCATGGATAGTTTCCGATGTTCTGACCCGGAGCCCAGCGAAAGTCGGTACTGCGGATCATGGGCTCGGTCAAATAAATCGGGTCGTTGATGATTACCGTCCACGTCAGAAATTCCCCGTGACGCCAAAAGTATTCCGTCAGTTCCGCCTGGTCACTGCGCGGTACGCCGTTGCGGCGAATCCATCCTTTCTTTAAGTGAGTGGTGGTGACTTTCAAGATCTGGCCGACCCACTCACCAGTCGAGAAACCTTGCCAGGTATGCGCGGCGAACTCGTCAGGGTGCGGCCTCCCATCCATATAGATCCAGCGTTCCGGCGCTTGCCACTGGATGTGCGTACGCCAGGCGATGACTTGCCGCGACACGGGATCGACTTCCTTCCAGATCTGCAAACCCGCCGGCCCGCGTGGAGAATAATCTGCCGGATGCGGTTTGCACTGATGTTCGGGTATCGAAAGAATGTCGGCATTCCATGCATCGGCCACCATGCGGGCAGCTTCGTTGATCGGGAGGCCGGCGTAGTCGCCGATGTCGGGACCATTGAGCCGCTCGGGCTGATCTTCGTGAAATTGCGGGGCCCATTCTCCGGCGAGATCCATTTGTGCGAACGCCGAAGGGCTCCACAACGCGAAGGCAGCAAGAACCAGAAACGCCGCCGCGCTGCATCTCAGACTGGACATAAGTTTGCATCCTCTCCTTCGAGATTGATTGCTGTGGAGTGGCGGCATCATAGTACTCAAGCCGTTCCGGTTCGGGAAACAGGTGTCCAGGAAACCGCTCAACTGCGCCGCATCTTACTCAAAATGTCCGCGAAATACCCGCATTTCCAATAATAGGTACAGCGTCTCAGTCGAATGTATTGGAGTCTCATTTGAGACGACCGTTATCGTCCTCGCATCTCGGTGAACCTTGGATTTGAGGGGGGAGTGTACGACAATGAAATTTATCAGCCGTCTTTTGGGAGTGTCTTTTGCCGCGTTTTTTATCTGCTTCGCGGTTTCTCCGGTTGTGGCCGCGCAGGTAAACTCCGTAATTTCAGGAACGGTGGAGGACCCTGGCAAAGCGCTGATCCCGGGCGTCTCGATTACCGCCATCAATATTCAAACGGGCGTGGAATCCAAGACCCTCACCAACGATTCCGGTAGTTACAACTTTCCCGCACTGGTTCCGGGCAGTTACCGCGTCAAAGCGGAGTTGACAGGATTCAGTACCAAGACGGTGTCTGGAATTGAGTTGGGCGCCGGTCTGACGATACGGCAGAATTTTGTTCTCGAGATCGGAACGGCAGGAACTTCCGTCAACGTTGAGATCGCTACAGACAGCCTGTTGGCGGCAACTTCGGCGTCGATCGGCGAAATACTCACAGCAGACCGGGTCGCGAATCTTCCGCTGGTCGGCAATGACATTTTGGATTTGGTCAGCATTATGCCAGGTTACCGCCAGAGTGCACTCGGCGCCGCGTTTGATACATTCGCCGGCACCTCCGCGAGTACCGTAAACACGACGCGCGATGGAATCAGCGTGACAGACGGCCGCTTCAATAATGGTGTGTTCTCCACGACCACAATCAGTCCGGATCTTGTCGGCGAGGTGCGTTTGATTCTTACACCTGTGGACGCGGAACTGGGACGCGGCAACGCGCAGATTCAGATTCAGACTCGATCCGGTACGAATAAGTACACGGGCACGGCATCCTGGTACGTGCGGAATTCGGCGCTCAATCCGAATAGTTGGACCAATAACCGAACGGGAGCGGTACCGAACTGGTTCAACAATCACGAATACACTGTCGGATATGGCGGGCCGATCGTGAAAGGTAAAACATTTTTCTTTGCACTCTGGGATCAGCAGATTCACAAGGAGCGCACGCTTGTCAACGGAACGGTGTTAACCGACACGGCGCGGCAGGGCATTTTCCGGTATTTCGATGGTTGGAATCCCACAACGTTTGACACCGCCGCTACGGCTAATGCTGCTGGAACGACGACCCGAGTGGCTCCGGCCGTCGATATTTTCGGCAAGCCGACGCCGCCGTTATTGAATGCTTCGGGAACATCGTATTCCGGTGCTGGTTTGATGTGCTGGAGCGTGTTTGGCACCCAGCGCATCGATCTCAACTCCGGAGGCATGGTGCCCTTTACCGCAGCGGATTGTCCTGGCGGAACCATCATCACTTCGCCGCAGGCAGCGTGGGATCCCACTCGCCCCGCGCTGGATCCCACCGGCTATATCTACAATGCGCTTTTGAAGAACATGCCTCACGCGAACTATTTTGGCCGGACCGCGGGCGGCGTGGACGGACTGAACACCGCACCATCCAATGGTTGCGGGGAACCGGCGGGAATGCCGGAATCAATACGACCCAGGGTGACGGCGAGTTCAACGACCGCAAACAGATCAACGTTAAAATCGATCACAACTTCAGCAGCAGCCATAAGCTCAGTGGCAGTTATACGCTGGAGCGAAACCTGGCGGACGCCGGAGCATCGAATTGGCCCAATGGTTATAGTGGAACTATCGCGCGCAACCCACACGTATTGTCGACAAACTTCACATCCACGCTCAGTTCGAATCTTGTGAACGAAGCCCGGTTTGGTATGCGCTTCAACGATACCCAGGGACGCATGGCGTTCGAAGTGCACGCCGACGAGCTGAAAGACATCCTCAGCCGAGTCACGGGTGGTGCGGATCCAGGCTACACACGGTCGACTGGTGCTGTATACCCTGTCCTGTTTTATCCCGGAGTCACTGTGCCTTTAGGGCAGGTTACCGCTTACAACTTTGCCGGTGCGAATTCCATGTTCAACAATGCCGGGTCTCACAATGGCAATCACAGCATTCTGTATACCTATGGAGACACACTGAGCTGGAACATGGGCAAGCATGCCTTCAAATTTGGCGGCGAATTTCGTCCGACCACCAGCAAGGCCTACAGCAACGTTCCCGCATTCGCCCAACCATCGGTCCAGGGCGGATCTGGGCCGAACCTTGCTCCGATTGCAGCAGGAGGCACATCCGTCATCGGAATTAACGGCAGCAATCTGCTGGATACCTCGCGCGCCAACGCTGCCAACCTTCTCTATACACTGGCCGGAAGCGTGGATAGCGTGAACATGCTCTACTGGATGGACTCATTCAAAGATGTTCAGGATGGCAAATGGCAAAGTATCGCGACCAAATCGGATATTTACCGAACCGTCATCATCAATGAGGGTGACGCCTTTGTTAAAGACGATTGGAAACTGACGAAAAATTTCACTCTGAATCTCGGTGTGCGATGGGAGTTCTATGCGTCACCCTACATCAAGGAAGGATTTACGACGACCCCGCATGACCGTGGCATTGGCATTTTTGGCGTTGGCCGCAGCACTACTTCCGGAGTGTTTGACAATTGGCTCAATCCTCCGGCAAATCCGGTTTATCTTAGCGGCTACGGTAACACCGCCACCGCTGCAAACGCGCTCCAGTGCACGAGCGGAGTCGTTCAAGCGAATTTGCCGACTTCATCGTGCAATCCCAATTTCATGACGGCGATGGATTTCATCGGTCCCAACAGTCCAAACCCGAAGCAGTCTGCAATCAAGAACGATCTGAATAATTTCGGTCCTGCTATTGGATTTGCATGGCAGGTACCGTGGCTGGGCGAGGGCAAGACTTCCATTCGCGGCGGTTATCAGATGACTTATGGTAGCGCGGGCCGCAATACATCCACGATCGGAGGCGGAACTTCAGCGGTATTGGGATCGGTCCCGGGCAACTCGAGCATTCTGTCCGGTGCAACGGCTTTGGCCTCGCAGTTCCCAGGGACGCTCAGTATCGCGGATATTCCGCGCATTGTGCCGCTGGCCCCCACCAGCCCCTCAGTCCCCGGTGGAACACTCCCCATTTATAATCGGACCGGAACCGTTATTTATGGTTACGCCCCGGACTATGCGACGCCTTACACGGAGAACTTCACTCTTTCGGTGACTACCAATCTTTCGAAGAAGCTCACTGTCGATATTCGCTACGTCGGCACGCAAAGCAAGAAACAGGAAGCCGACATCAATGTGAACCTTGCCAACGTTTATAACAACAAAGAGTTGTACGATGCTCTGGCTGCGGCTCGCGTTGGTGACGACAGTGGTGCGAATGGCCTTCTGCTCACACAGATGCTTGCCGGATTGAACTTGAACGCCGGTGTGACGGGATACGGAACGATCGGATCGGTAGTCAATGGCGTCTATCAGACAGGCGGCATGCACTTAAGACGAAGTTCCACATACAATACGAGTCTCATCAATGGCAATTTCCTCGCCGTGGCGAACTCCCTGGCGACGACAACCACGCCAACGGGTTTTGTCTCAACGGCGGCATTGCTTCCTACGCCGAGCGGCCGCGTATTGCGTAACGGCTGCGATCGGATCGCCAGCACAGGGTTATCGACGTTTTCTGTCGGGACAGGGCCCGTAATTGCGCTGCGCTGTTTCCCGGAGAATTACTTGTTTCCGAGCCCCCAGATGACCACCGGAAATTACCGGACCAATACCGCGTCATCGAATTACCATTCAATGCAGGCACAGCTCACGGCCCGTCCCATTCAGGGATTGACCTGGCAGACGACATACACGTGGTCCAAAACTCTGTCAACTCCCGGAACCGGCAACGCCGATCCTTTGAATCGACGGGCGGATTACGCAAAACCTTTCAGTTCACTCACGAACGATCTGCGATCGAATGGCACCTTCGAATTGCCGATCGGACCGAACAAGCTGCTGTTCGGGAGCAGCTCGGGTTGGTTGGCGCGCGCGATCGAGCGGTGGCAGGCCAGCGTCATCTTCAACGTTTCCAGTGGCAGGCCCGACTCGGTTACTGCCGCCGCGATGAACTACGCGGGAACTGCGCAACCCGATGTTGTGGGTCCCTGGGATGTACGGACCGGTAACATGCAATGGGACGGAACAAAGAATCAGGGATTTTACTTCGGCAATCCGAGTCCTTATCTCGTGGTACCGGATCCGCAGTGCGCCCTCACCCGGAACGTCGTCGATCCCACTGGCTTCAGCCTGAGTACGGTCAATTGTGGACTTACCGCAATCGCCAAAGCCGTTCCGGCTGGAACACCAGGCGCCGTGACGCTTCAGAACTTTGGAACTGTTCAATACTTGCTGGTGAATCCTCAGCCTGGAAAGCAAGGGAACCTGGGATTGGCCACTGTGGAATCTCCGGGACTCTATCGTTTTGATGCGAATCTCAGCAAGTCGTTCCGAATTGATGAGAAAAAGTCTATTCAGGTGCGTGTGGATGCCTCGAACGTGCTGAACCATCCGCAGATCGGGAACCCGACGTATTCCATTAACAGCGCGAACTTTGGCCTGGTTACCACGGATAAGACAGGCGGACGATCGTTCCAGGGTTCGCTGAGGTTCAGCTTTTGAGACTGTAGGCGCGGTCTATGACCGCGCACAATTTGTGGGATTGCATTCCTAAAAATCGTGCGCGGACATAGACCGCGCCTACAGTGGGAAAAGGCATTGACGCATCGACGCAACAGCAATAGCCTAGGACGCAATACAACAATGGAGGAATTCACGTGAACACCAGCCGCCTCATACTGCTCTGTTTGTTAATGCTGGCGTTGCCTTCCATGGCGTTGGCCGGCGCCGGCAAACCGCTGCCATTGCCGGATGCTGCGCGTCAGGGGAACTGGGAGATGGTACGCTCGCTGATTAACAGCGGCGTGAAAGGCGATGCGGTGGATGCCGCCGACAGCGATGGAACGCGGCCGCTGCATTGGGCCGTTCGCGCGGATGAGACGGAGATTGCGGACCTTTTGCTCAAGGCGGGCGCCGATGCGAACGCGCCAAACCGGCTGGGAGTCACGGCGCTCTATCTGGCCACTGTAAATGGTAACGCTGCCATCATCCGCAATCTTCTCGACCATGGATCCAACGCCAACCAGGTGGAGAAGACTGGAGAAACCGTTCTTATGGTTGCCGCGCGCTCGGGTAGTGCCGATGCCGTGAAGGCGCTTCTGGAACATGGCGCCAAACCCAATACGACCGAACCGCAACTGCAGCTGACGGCCTTGATGATCGCCGCCGAAGCGGGTTTTGCGGACGAGGTTCGCATTTTGTTGGAATACAAGGCCGACATCAATCTCCGTTCACGGACCGGCGCTCAGCCCCCGCGCAAGATGCCCTGCGCTGGCCAAACCGGCTGCGGCTCCCATGGTGTGGGAATTGTACGCGGCGGCTTGCCGGACCAGGGCTATCGCCCGCCGCTTCCTGGAGCGATGAATCCTTTGATGTTTGCCGCGCGTGAAGGTCATGTGGAAGCCGCCCGCTTGTTAATCGATGCGGGATCGGACGTCAATGCCGTTGATAAGAACGACATCACGCCATTATTCATGGCCATCAGCAACAATCGTATTCCCATGGCGCGCTTTCTCATCGAACGCGGCGCCAATTTCCAGGCGAAGGATTGGTACGGCCGGACTCCGTTGTTCGCTGCAATCGAGATGCGCAACGTCGATCTCGACTATCAGACGTTCGAGCACATCGTGAACGCGGAAGATCGAAAGATCATTCTCGATTTCATCGGTGAGCTTCTCGATAAAGGCGTCGATCCGAAGATTCGAGTTAAGGAAGTTCCGCCGTTGCGCAGCTGGATGTATCTGTTGGGCGGTTCACTCGCATGGGTCGACTTTACGGGCGAGACACCATTTCTTTTGGCATCGCTGTCGGGTGACGTCGAAACAATGAAGCTGCTGCTGAAGCACGGCGCCGATCCGAAGATCGCTACATTGAGCGGCACGAACGCGCTGATGGCGGCGGCCGGCGTGAATTGGGTTGTCGATCAAACTTACGACGAAGGTGCGGAAGCGCTGCTCGAAGCTGTCAAGCTTTGCTATGACCTCGGAATGGACGTCAACGCCACCAATTCGATGGGACTGACTGCGTTGATGGGCGCAGCGAATCGCGGAACGGATTCGATTATCGAGTTTCTGGTTTCGAAAGGTGGACGCCTGGATATGAAGGACAAAGAAGGACGTTCTGCCTACAACTGGTCGGAAGGCGTATTCCTTGCCACGCATGCACCCGTGCCCAAGCCGACGTCCATGGCGTTAATCGAGAAGTTGACGAAGAAATAAGTCAGACGAAATGCTGAACCATAACAAGATACTCGGCGCGATTTCCGTTATCGGACTGTGTGCGATCCTTGTTGTTCCAACCTCGCGAGATGCGCGATTGGCTGCAGCCGGGGCGCAACAGCCTCCGGCAGTTCGTAGTTCTGCGCTTTCAGCGGCGCAGGTCCAAACTTTGCTCTCAGACTACTGCGTGACCTGTCATAACGAACGCCTGAAGACCGGATCGCTCGAACTCGACAGCAAGGACGTGAATCACCTCGAAAACAACACTGCGGTGTGGGAGTCGGTCGTGCGCAAGTTGCGCACGGGAATGATGCCTCCGAAGAATGCGAAGCGTCCCGATAGGGCGACCCTCGATGCAGCGGCATCTTTTCTTGAGAACGGTCTTGATCGTGCCACCGCGCTTCATCCAAATCCAGGCGCACCCGCGCTGCAGCGCATGAACCGCACCGAGTATGCCAATGCCATACGCGATCTGCTCGATCTGAATGTGGATGTCAGCAAACTGCTGCCCAGCGACAGTACGGTCTCCGGTTTCGACAACATTGCCGATGTCCTGGGAACTTCGCCCACGTTGATACAGTCCTACGTTTCCGCAGCCATGAAAACCAGCAGGCTCGCTGTCGGCGATCTCACGGCGCCGCCCGTGCCGGTCACTTATGACACGGCACCCGGCCTGAAGCTCAACACACATTTCGAAGGAATGCCCCTGGGCACCAACGGCGGATTAGTTGTGCAGCACAACTTTCCGCTGGATGGGGAATACCAGATTCAAGGCGGTACAGGCCGCGTCGACATGACGCTGGACGGTGTCGCTGTTCCTACCGGTGGACGCGGAAGAATTCCGATCACTGCCGGTCCTCATACGATTGGCGTCGCCAATGTGCCCGGCTTCGATACCAACGGCATGGACGGTGTGTTCAGCGCTCCTGCACCGCGAGGACGCGGCATGAGCATCACCATCAACGGTCCTTACAATGCTACGGGGGCCGGAAATTCCCCCAGCCGCAATAGGATCTTTGTGTGCACGCCGGCCAATGCGGCCGCGGAGTCTTCCTGTGCTCGGCAGATACTCAGAACTCTGGCGACGCGAGCATACCGCCGTCAGGTTGGCGATTCCGATCCGTCAGTGCAAGTGTTGATGCGTTTCTACACGGAAGGACGCAGCAAAGGCACGTTTGACGAGGGGATTCAAAACGCGCTGGCGCGCGTGTTGGTTGATCCTCAATTCATATTCCGGATGGAAGATGCGCCGACGTCGGTCAAGGAAGGCGGAGTGTTCCGCCTGAGCAATGTGGAATTGGCCACGCGTCTGTCATTTTTTCTGTGGAGCAGCATTCCGGACGATACGCTTCTCAATCTCGCCATAGCCGGAAAACTTTCCGATCCCGCGGTGCTCGAACAACAGACGCGCCGCATGCTGGCAGATCCGAAAGCGATATCCCTCATCGATAACTTTGCATCGGAATGGATGCACCTGCGCGAGCTGGAGAATGCAGCGCCGGAAGCCCCGGACTTTGATGTCAATCTGAAACAGGCCTTCGGGCGCGAAATGGAACTGTTCTTCGAAAGCATTCTGCATGAAGACCGCAGCATCCTCACCGTGCTGGATGCCGACTTCACGTACGTCGATGAACGCCTTGCCAGGCACTACGGCATTCCCAATATCAAAGGCAGTTTCTTCCGCCGTGTGCCGTTGGCCGCAGACGATCCGCGCCGCGGCGTGCTCGGAAAGGGAAGCGTGCTTCTGGTGACGTCTGCCGCGAATCGGACCTCACCCGTGCAGCGCGGACAATGGGTGCTGGAAAACCTGTTGGGATCGCGCGCACCAAATCCGCCACCGGGAGTGGAAGTGAATCTGGACCAGAAAGCGGGCGCCGCTGTCGCCAAAACGCTCCGCGCAAGAATGGAGGCGCATCGCACTCAAACCGTATGCGCTTCGTGCCACAACATCATGGATCCGATTGGCTTTTCACTGGAGAATTTCGATCTGGTTGGAAAATGGCGCTCGCTCGATGAGAAATCTCCGATCGATGCGAGCGGCGAATTGGTGGATGGAACAAAACTGGACGGTCCCGCCAGCTTGCGGCGCGCGTTGCTGTCGCGCTCGGATGCGTTTGTGAATGTGGCAATCGAGAAGCTGCTCACCTACGCGACTGGCCGGGCGGCAACCGCGAATGACATGCCCGCAGTGCGCGCCATCGCACGTGCTGCGCGGGATAAGAACTATCGTTTTTCGGATTTGATTCTGGGCGTGGTCAAGAGTGACCCGTTCCAGATGCGCATGAAGGACCGGGCGTCCGACACTGCGATTCCAAAGTAACCATGGAGGCGAGCAAATGAATTTCATCAGCAAAAAACATCTTTCGCGGCGGACATTCCTTCGCGGATCCGGAGTCACACTGGCGCTTCCGTTGCTGGAATCGATGCTGCCGGCTCAAACTCCGACCGGAGCTGTCTCCAAGACGCGTCTTGCGTTTGTGTTTTACCCCCATGGCGTGACGATGGATAAGTGGCTGCCGGCCACAACGGGCACGGGATTTGAGTTTACGCAAGTGCTCAAGCCGCTGGAGCCGTATCGCGACTACGTCAATGTGATCAGCAATACCTTTGCGCCGCTGGCATATGGTTCCGATGCTTCGGCTGCGGCCAATCACAGCCGTTCGTCTGCAATCTTTCTTTCGTGCGCGAAACCGGACGAATCGGCAAAGCCAGTGTTGGGTGAAACGGTGGATCAGGTCGCGGCCAAAGCCATTGGGCAAGATACGCCGCTTCCATCGATCGAACTCACTGTGGAGCCCGGCGGTTTAACCAGCCCGTTCCGCAACACGATCTCGTGGCGCACGCCGACATCTCCTTTGCCCATGGAGCACAATCCGCAAGTCATTTTCGAAAAGCTGTTTGGCGATGGCTCCAACGAGGCTCAACGTACAGCGCGCCGCCAGCAATCGCGTAGCCTGCTGGATTCGGTGGTGGAGCAAGTTTCTGCATTGAAAACAGACCTGCCCGCCGGTGACCGCGGGCGTCTGGCCGCATATTTAGATGATGTACGCGAAATCGAACGCCGTATCCAGAAGTCGGAGTCCCAACTTCAGGCCGCGAAACTGGACGTGCCCGATACGCCCACCGGTGTGCCAGCAACCTTTGAGGAACACATCAAACTGTTATTCGATTTGCAGATTCTGGCGTTTCGCGCGGATATCACGCGAATCTCCACGTTGATGCTGGCGCACGAACTCAGTAACGCAACCTTTCCGGCGACCAATATTCGCGACGGTTTCCATAACCTGTCGCACCATTCGAATGTTCGTGCCAATATGGACAAATTTGCGGAGCTGAATGCCTATCACCACAGCATGTTTGCGTACTTCCTGGAAAAGCTGAAGGCCACGGCAGATGGCAACGGCAACCTGCTGGATCATTCACTCGTGCTGTTTGGAAGCGGCATGAGTGACAGCAATCAGCACAATCACTCGCCATTGCCCATGATTGTCGCCGGCGGCGCTTCCGGCGCAGTCAAAGGCGGAAGGCACATCCGTCTGCCGCAGACGGTCACGCATGCCAATCTTTTGTTAACGATGTTGCACAAGGTTGGAGTGAACGCCGAACATTTCGGCGACAGCACCGGCGTGGTTGGAGAGTTGTGAGACGGCGCGGGTTCATCAATCTTTTCGGTTCCACCGCACTGGCCTCATTGTGGAGTTCCAAGGCGTGGAGCCAGACGGCCACTCCTCCAGCGCTTCCGCTGAAGAATCTCGGACTCGAACATCTGGATATCGTGGTGCCGGATACCGCGGTGTCCGCGCAGACCTATGCGCGTATTTTTAAAACCAAATTGCACGAGCAGCCCTATCAAGGCGCGATTCGATATTTCATTCTTCTGGGTGATCTGCCGGCAAATCGTCAGGTGGGATATATCGCGATTGGCGCAGGAGGGAATCGTCCAACCGCAATCGGTCATTACTGCGCGCTTGCGGAACGCTACGATCGCAACGGCGTCGCCAGGGAATTGCAGGCCGCCGGATATTCTGCCGGCACCGGCGGCTTCGGCATGCTTCCGGATCCAGATGGTCTCGAACTGCAGCTGTTTCAGCCCCCGGCTGGATTGGTTGCGGCCGCCAATCCTTCAACGCTGCCAGTGGAAACAAACGGTTTGGTTCAGCCGAAGAATCTGGATCACGTTCTGCTGCACGTTTCCGACATCGAGAAGTCGATGCCGTACTATCACCTCGTCTACGGTAAGGATATCAAGACGGAGAGGCAATCGAGTCCCGACCGGTTGTGGCTGCTGCTGGAAGGGAACACGCGCATCGGCTTGCAAAAAACGCCGGCGGGCCAGCCGCCCCGTATCGACCATTTCTGTATCAAGGTTGCCCCCTTCGATCGCGCTGCAGTAACAGCGGGCCTTCAGAAGATCGGACTGAAAACTCTGCCGTCCGCGGATGAACCGGAAGTGATCCGATTCTCCGACAATTACGGAATCACCGTCGAACTGAAATCTTAACGTTTTGGCGCAAACTTTCGGACAACGCGAAGGAGAGTCTCGAGCGCCGGCGTCATGGAGTCCTGGCGATATGCGATTGCCTGTTGAAATTCAATGGTTGGACGGATTGGGCGGAAGACCACATTTGGCCAGAGCCGACCGATGTCTGGAGTACAAAATGCTATGCCGAGACCTGCGCTGACAAGGGTAAGCGCGCCCAGGATGCTGTCGACTTCGTGAGCCACATGAAGTGTGAAACCTGCGTTACGGCATGTACCCGTGATGGTGTCATGGACGCCTGGAGTGACGCGCCGGGGAAACAGAATCATCTGCTCTTCTTTCAGAGATGTCACTGCGACTGTTTTCTGTTTTGCAAGCCGGTGCCTTTTCGGAACCGCGAGCCATAGTGGTTCGCGCAGAATCGTTTCAGTCACGAGAAATGAGGCTTGAATTGGCAGATTGACAAATCCCACGCTGAGCCGTCCTTCCCTCAATTCCTCGATCTGTACTCCGGTGCTCATGTAATGTAATTCGATGCGAACGCCGGGATATTGCTTACCGAATACTTCAAGAGCTTTAATGAGGATCGGATTCACGCCTCCCGGTACCCCGACCGCAATGTGGCCGATTTCGCCTCTCCCGGCGAGCGCCGCGACAGCTGATAAATGATCAACTCTGGCGAGTATGCTATGAGCCTCTTCGACGAGCCGGCGTCCGGCTTCCGTGAGCCGCACTTCACGCTTCGTCCGATCAAATAGACGGGTTCCCAGTTCCTCTTCGAGTTGCCGGATTTGCTGACTGAGCGGAGGTTGACTGATGTGCAAGCGAATCGCGGCCCGCCCGAAGTGCAGTTCTTCCGCGAGGGCGACCAGATACTTCAAATGCCGCAGTTCCATTTTTTCCCTTCAGATGGCGGAAAACAACAAACGTTATTGGGTGCTGCCAGTGTTCTCATATTGCTCTCATATCTGGCGCATCTTAGTGGAATGTATTGGCGCAGATTGCACGCGGAGAACTATAACATTCACGAAGCGTATCTTGGATCACTAGACATCACGGAATTGCGTCACTTGAGATACCTGGTTGCTGTGGCTGAGGAGCTTCACTTCGGGCCGTGCCGCAATCCGTTTGGATCTCAGTCAACTTCCGTTCGGTTCGCAAATCCGGCAACTCGAAGGGGAACTCGGAGTGCGTTTAATGGCGGGCATTTTGGAGAGATGCATGATTCGAAAACTGGTGTTTTCTTTGGCAATCCTTGCCGCGTTGAACCTTCCACTTCCCGGATATGGCGCCGAACCCGGTGAGCCCCGATTAATTGCAGACGCCGCGCGAAATCGCGACATGGTCGCGGTGCGTTCGCTCCTAAAACCCGGCATTGACGCCAGTGTTGTAAATGCATTTGGATATGACGGGTCTTCGGCCCTGCACTGGGTGGTGCTCATCGACGACATTGATACCGCCAAATTACTGCTTGCTGCAGGAGCTGACCCGAAACTTGCCAATCGCCTTGGCGTGACCCCGCTTGCCATTGCGTCGACGAATGGAAATGCAGACATGATGCGTCTCCTTATCAGGGCGGGCGCCGATCCGAACTCATTGGATTCCGTTGGAGAGCCGCCGCTATGGGCAGCCGTCCGCAGTGGATCACTCGATGCGGTGAAAGCATTGGTCGACAACAATTCCTCGCTAACATTTAAAGATTCTGCGCAGCAGACGACATAGATGCTGGCCGTACGCGAGGATCATCCGGACATCGTGAAGTTTCTGGTGGACAAGGGCGCCGACGTTAACGCGAAAACCCGAACGGGCCAAACTCCCGGATGGGTACTCCCGAATTCAGTTCCAGGCTTCGGCCACGGAGTGGGTATTGTCCGCGGCGGGTTGCCTGAGCGAGGTTCGCGTTATCTGATTCCCGGAGGATTGTCTCCCTTGCTCTATGCCGCGCGGGACGGCCGCACCGAGTCTGCGAAGATTCTGCTAGCCGCCGGCGCCGACCTGAATCAAACCGATCCCAACGGCATTACCCCATTGTTAATGTCGATCACAAATAACCATGTGGAGACCGCGAAGTTTCTGATCGAGAAGGGATCCGATATCAATGTCGTCGACTGGTATGGTCGCACGCCGCTCTGGGCCGCGGTCGAAGCGCGAAACATGGATGTCGACAACTCCACTTTCAAGAATGGCGTCGATCGCGCTCCCGTGCTTGAAGTCATCAAGGTTCTGCTGGACAAAGGTGCAAACCCCAACGCGCGAACGAAGGAAACTCCTCCGATTCGCCGATTCATTCTGCCCACCACAGGTTCGCTGGAATGGGTGGACTTTACGGGAATGACGCCGTTTTTGTTCGCCGCTCGGGCCGGAGATATGACGGTGATGAAGCTGTTGCTTGCTCATGGCGCCGATCCCAAAATC
>JBGPBY010000017.1:0-29872 GCA_041481485.1 Terriglobia bacterium | reverse complement strand
TCTGACTTTTTCACAGTTCCGCACAGGCCCGACGAGTTAATCTTTAAACCCATTTTTCAAGAGGCAGCGGTCCACCTTAAGCACGCTGTTTTTTGGTCCAAAGAATGGGGACCACCTCAGGCTGCAACTGGCAGGTTTACCAGTTTCTTTTCTTCATAAGCTTTTGAGCGAACTTCACGCGAGAACTGCGATCGGGCCACGTCTACTCCCTGACGCGAGCGATCCGGACCATGAGAACGATCGTGACGATTCCGCCCAATGGATATTCGATCGAATGTGAGAGCGCCACTGCCATCAGCCGTTGATTGGAACCTGGCGTTTCTACTTCTTCTTCCGCAATTCCTCAGGGCTGGGCTTGTCGAAGCGCGAGCCGTGGGACGCAACGGCCTGCCACTTGCCATCTCTCTTAATCCAAACATCGGTGTAGTGATAGTGTCCGCTGTTGTCCTTCCCGTCGTATTTGCTCTTCTCTTCCTGACTGGTGAATGCGACAGCCGCGCCCGGATACACGTTCACCGAAATCTCATCCAGGTCCATCGAAGTCACGACATATCTCCCGCTTTTCAGATCATCAATGGCATTGTCCCGGTAATACGTGTGAGCGGTGGGGCTCGTTCCTGCAAAATCTTTTGCCAGGATCCTATCCAATGTGTCGACGTCCTTTTTAACAATGGCCTGGGTCCACTGCTTCTCCAGATCCGTGATTGTCTTCTCCACGTCTTCCGGTTTGTCCACTGTGGCTTCGGCCGCCAATGTTGTTTTCGTTTCCTTCTTTTCCTCGGTCGGCGAGCATGACCAGAGACTGATCGCCAAGAGACCTGCAATAGTAAAGAGTCCTGTTCGTTTCATGGTGTGCCTCCCCACGCCGTCTTGCACATTTGCGTCCGTCGCTAAGTGGTTGTTTTGGCGCAATTGGCAATTGACAATGGCAGGTGCGGCTGTCACGAAGGCAGAAATCGAGATTTGGAACTCGGAATCGAAGTCATCGCTACATTGCTGGTACAACGGAACTGGACTGTCCGGTCAGATTGTCCCATGGGAGAATATTTTGTTAGCCAATGAATGCTTTTCTTGCCGATGAGTCGATCGACATTTGCTGGTTGTTTCATTTAACTCTTTCGTAGATCGTGCGATAGGAAGGTCTCAGTACACGCAGGAGGAAGCCGACGGCCGCCGATACTGCCGAAAAACGCCGCAGCTTCACCGGATACACCACTACCATCAGTCAAGGCGCCATCGAGATTCACGGCTGTCTTGTCAGGCCAGGCCTGCCTTTGATGCACGAGAAGTTTTCAGGAACGCGCCAATTCCGCCGGCAGAATGCGTCAGCATTTTGGATTCGTTCCCTTTGACTGCGTCGACCTGAATACCGTGTGCGACCGCAAACTCAACGATGTGTTTTGCCATTTCTTCCACTTCGAACAGAGACGAACCGCAATAAGAGCAACTTTCACGATCCGCCGCGAACATACTCGCGCAGATTGTGCATACATAACCGTGCAGAGGAACTTTGGGATCGTACAGGATCCTCCATACCCGTCCCTCATTCAGGGGCTGCAGCGTGCTGGCCAGTCCAGTAACCGCTCGTTTACTTTGATTTGCAGCTTGAAGCAATTCCCGGACGGTATGGCGCTGTTTGCTTCGAGGCGGTTTCGCAGATTTGATCGATGGGAATTTTATGATTTTTGATTTCGCGGGAGCCGGCCAGAATTCGTTAATACCTTTCGGCAGAATGGAGCGGATGTCGTCAATCTCGCCTTTTGAAATCTTATCATTTAACAAATGGAATATCGCACGCGCGATATGAGAGGTGTCTACAACATTGTCTTTCCCGAAGGGCTTTTGAAGGGCAGACAGGAAGCCATACCTGGATTGTTCGCGGACTGGTCTGGACTTAAGCTGCCATCCTTCGTAATAAACACCGCGAAGAATGGTTGGAAGCTGAGCTCCCAGCTGCACGGCTTCCTGATTGGTCAGCCGGTCACGAAGTGCATGAAGTACGGCGCGGAGCGCCGTATATGTCTTTCGCTCGTCCTTCCAGTCCAGGGTTTCTGCAGCTTCTTTCAACCAAATGTTGGCTTTTTGTATCGATTTGTTCAGTACTTCCATACGAATCTCCTATTGCCGGATTGAACCTGTCTATGAGTGATGGGGAATTGGCCCATCACTCATGAGAATGTCTACGCAATGTCAATTTTGACTTTCCCTGAAGCTGTGTCTTCGGATATTGCGGCGGTTATCGTCAACATACCGTTGACAATTTCGGCTCGCACTTTGTTTGGATCGACCCTCTTTGGAAAGTGGACGGACCTGAAGAGACTTCCGTGATGGAATTCACAAGTGTGAATCTGACCTTTGTCCTCCTTGTGCTCGTGGCGGGTTTCCCCCTTGATCACGAGGTCCTCGGAGGTGACTTCGACTCGCAGGTCTTTGGGATCGACGCCCGCTGCGGCAATCCGCAGTTTGTATTCGTTGTTCTCCTCGCGAAGTTCAATTTGCGGTTTCCACAGCAATTCATTTTCGGCCTGGAGCCAGTGCTCCAGCTCATTTCCTGGCGTACCGCCGCTCCCAATAAAGATGTCATAAGCTCGCTGCATGATCTGGTCTTGGATTCTTTCGATTTCTCTAACGATCGATTCTGATTTTTTGGGTACCACTGTTGCTGCCGTTAGTTTCTCCCGTTGTTATACGTCCGTGATTTCAACTATGCCTCCTGCGATTGAGGGTTACTGCAGTCCCATTGCCAAAGTGAGAGTAATCAAGCCCACTAACAGGAGATTAGGTACTGGGCCGAATTCTCTCAATTGTTTGTCCACAGAACGGCCGCCGTTTGCAAATGGTATCGATATATAGGCGCTTCCTATAATCGACGACAGTGTTACGAAGGGATTTGATTTCATGAGAACGGCGAAGAACACTTACCGCAGATTTATCGAGTTTGAAGAGAGAGCTGCAGATATCTACTTGCGGCTGGCTTCTAATTTCTCGCCAGAGAATCCGGATGTTGGCGGATTTTGGCTGGATATGGCGTTACAGGAAAAGGAACATGCAGGGTTGCTCCAGTTCTGTCTGGCTGAAAGGATGTTCTCCAGTAGCCTGCCTGGTGACTCTGACATTCGCAAGTTCGATGGGTTCTTTCGCAAGCTGGAACGGCGTGCCAAAGACTGCAACGATGTCAATGGTGCGTTCCAGCTGGCTTTCGATCTGGAGAGCTCCGAATTGGATTCCATCTACTGCCATCTGACGACTCCCTTGCACCCTTCTATGTATCTCCTCAAAAGAAAAATTGCTTCATCTCCGTCGAACCACATCCAATTCCTTGCGAATGCCGCGAAAAAGTTTGGCGCATCCGACAAATTGACGGCGAAATTGGGTTCGCTTAAGGAAGATTGTCCCAGACTTTTCTCCTGATCTCGACAGAACGGCACATTGCGCCATTCCTTCCCAATAATTTGCGACACTATGGCACATGCCGCCCGAAATGAAATTCCAACGAGACGCATTTGGCATAGCGGACCTATTGCCGACAGGAATTCATACAATTCGGCAGTACCGAATGATGAATTCCCCGATATTTCGCATGCCTTGGTTGGCAGGTTGTCCCAGATTCCAAAATGTTTTGGAAGAGATCGTGCTCCTTGCTGCAATAACTATGAGTGAAACGACTTCAAAATCAGGTTCCGAAATCACATTGGACTTTGCACAGATCCGAATGCTCGACATCGGCAAAGTCGGCGGCAAGAACGCATCGCTTGGTGAAATGTTCAATACATTTGCCGAACAAGGTATTGGCGTCGCGGATGGCTTTGCGACAACCGCGGAAGCCTTTAGGAAATTCCTGTCGCAGTCGAACCTGGAGGCCAGGCTTCGCGGGATATTCGATGTCCTCGATGTCGACAACCTCGACGCGCTTTCCGCGGCTGGTCATGCCGCGCGCACCGCAATTCTGGAAACGGCAATGCCTTTAGAGGTTCAAGACGCAGTCCTTACAGCATATGGCCGGCTTTGCAGCAGGGCAGGCAGCGAGATTGCGTTTGCGGTCCGATCTTCGGCAACGGCAGAGGACTTACCGGAAGCGTCATTTGCCGGCGCCGCCGAAACGTTCCTCAACGTCCGGGGTCCTTCGGAGTTGCTCGAGGCGGTTCACAAATGTTTTGCATCGCTGTTCACGGATCGTGCCATCAGCTATCGCGCACGAATGGGGTATGGGCAAACTCAGGTGGCCCTCTCTGTCGGTGTGATGCCGATGATTCGATCGGATAGAGCCTGTTCCGGCGTTATCTTCACTTTGGATACGGAAACCGGATTTCGCGATGCCGTTGTCGTTACCGGTTCCTATGGACTTGGAGAATATGTCGTCCAGGGAGTTGTGACTCCGGATGAATGGACGGTATTCAAGCCCACTCTTCTATCCGGTTGTGATGCGATCGTCGGACGCCAAATGGGCTCCAAGGAAGTGCGACTTGTTTATGGCGATGGAAACCGTACGACAAGAAGCGAAGCCGTTCCTGCTAACGAACGCCAGCGATTCTGTCTTTCTGATGGTGAAGTAGCTCAGCTGGCGCGCTGGGCCTGCTCCATCGAATCACATTACTCGAAGCTTGCCGGCCAACCGCGTCCCATGGATATCGAGTGGGCAAAGGACGGTATAAACGGAAAGCTATACATTCTTCAGGCTCGTCCCGAAACCGTTCATTCCGCCAAAGCCAGAACGGCATCCACCGAGGTTTATCGTCTCAAAGCCAGAAACGAAAAAGTCCTGGCGCGCGGTCAGGCCGTCGGTGAGCGAATCGGTGCGGGAACCGTACGCGTGGTGATGGATTCATCAGAACTGGCGACAGTCCGCGATGGCGAGGTTCTGGTCGCTTCGAAAACGGATCCGGATTGGGAGCCAGTCATGCGGCGTGTCGCAGCAATCGTGACCGATCAAGGTGGCCGCACGGCGCATGCGGCGATCGTGTCGCGGGAATTTGGAGTTCCGTGCATCGTCGGCGCCGGCAATGCCACACAGGCTCTGACAACCGGCCAGGAAGTTACCGTTTCCTGCGCCGAAGGAGCGGAAGGCCGAGTTTATGCCGGGCGTATTCCATTCGAGATCGAGCGGATCGATGCGTCCAAAACACCGCAGACTCGCACCGAGATCATGCTGACGGTCGGAGATCCATCGAAAGCATTTGCGCTTTCCGCAATTCCGAATTCCGGCGTGGGTCTGGCTCGAACAGAATTCATCATCACCAATCACATTGGAATTCATCCGATGGCGCTGGCGAGGTATCCGAAACTCGAAGACAAAAACGCCGTTGCCGAAATTTCAAGGCGGCTCAACGGAGACGATCCGCGCGATTATTTCGTTCGCCGATTCAGCGAAGGCGTCGGGCGCATTGCCGCAGCGTTCTATCCGAAACCGGTCATCGTCCGGACGAGTGACTTCAAGACCAATGAATATGCCCAGCTCCTGGGAGGTCAGGAATTCGAGCCGGACGAAGAGAACCCGATGCTCGGGTTTCGCGGCGCGTCTCGCTATTACGCTTCAGCCTATGCCGACGGATTTGCTCTGGAATGCGCAGCGCTTCTTCGAGTCCGCCGGGAGATGGGATTGCGAAACGTCAAGATCATGATTCCGTTCTGCCGGACTGTCGCCGAAGGCGAACGCGTGATTCAGAAGATGGCAAGCCATGGCCTGATTCAGGGCGTGGATGGACTCGAAATCTACGCGATGTGCGAAATTCCTTCCAATGTCATTCTGGCTCGCGAGTTTCTAAGAGTGTTCGACGGATTCTCCATTGGATCTAATGATCTTACGCAGCTGGTGCTTGGCATCGACCGGGACTCCGGAACCGTGGCCGGCCTTTTCGATGAAAGAAACGATGCCGTTCTTCGGCTGATTGCGCAGGCCATCGATGCGGCACATCAATGCGGAAAACCCATCGGGATCTGCGGACAGGCGCCATCGGATTATCCGGATTTTGCGGCATGGCTTGTGACAAAGGCGATCACGTCGATCTCGGTAAATCCAGATGTCGCAATCAAGACAGCAACGATTGTCGCCAGCGCCGAAGAATCCTGGAACAGAGAAGCCGCGTCGTAAGAGCCTTCAATCCGTGGTGATTTTCGGAAACAACATGCGAAATCTCGCACCTTGACTCGGCTTCGAATCGATCTCCAGCCGTCCCCCGTGTCTTTCAGCGAAGGAGTGAACGATTGGAACACCCAGTCCTGTGCCCTGTTTGCCCTTTGTGGTGAACAGAGGCTCTAAGATTCTGGCCCGCACGTCCGAGGGAATACCGGGTCCATTGTCTTCCACTTCGATTCATGCGCCGCCATTCGATTCGCCGGTTCGGATGGTAATCCTTCCGTATTTCCCCACGTCGACTGCATTGAAAATCCGGTTGACGATGGCGGTGACACAATCGGCCTGACGGACCAGAACCAGCGGGGGAGCGCCAGTTTCGACGGTGAGTGTGTTGGCGGCGAGCTTCGCCTTGCTGATTTCAACGGATTCACAGACCATGAGATTCAGGTCGGTAGGAACTGCTTCGGATTCTGCGGGGGTCAAACGGCTGAAATCCCTCAGGCGCTCCACGGTTTCGAGGCCTCGCGTCAGGACGCGATCCATGCGCGAGAGCGAATCCAGCATTTCCTCCCGGTCATCCAGAGAGTCGCGAATGTGATCGGTATACAACTGGATTGGGTTCAGGAGGTTTTTCAGATCGTGCGCAATCTCGGCAGACATCTGTCCGAGCGCCCTGAATTTTTCGGAGCGTACCAGAGCATCCTGAGAAGCACGTTGTTCTTCGAACGCCTGTTGCAGTTTCTGATGCTGGTAGGCCTTGTTCGCACAACGGTTGATTGGAACTGAATCCCGCAGCACCGACGACGCACTTGTGATGGTCGTGCGATTCAGGACATGACCGGCGTACCGCAAGACGTCGGCATCCTGTTTCCGAGATCGACTCTCTAACGCATCATCACAACGACGGAACGGGATTTCACGGAATAGCTGGAAGTGTTGAGCCGCACTCCGGATTCGCTATCAACAATATCGTCTGGGCAATCCAGACTGGTATCGACATAACAACACCAGGCGCCGGCGTCTTCTTCGGGTATCGAAAAGATGGTGTCGCCGGAGCTGGCGTTGATCATGACATAGAAGTCCTGATCTTCCTGGGAGGCGCCACGCAGGCAATAGGCGATTTGACGGGACGGCTGCGATTGGTCGATTTGTGTTTCTCTGCCGTGCCAACACACATCCTCTCGCCAGAAGCGGCTTCGGCTGATTGCAGGATGAGCCTTGCGGAATAAAATCATCTTCTGAAAGAAACGAAAGATGTCCGAATGTTTCGTCAGCAAGTTCCAGTCGATCCACGAAATGTCATTATCCTGGTTGTACGGGTTGTTGTTGCCGCGCTGGGTGCGCATGAATTCATCTCCGGCAGCGAGCATCGGGGTGCCATTCGAGAGCATCAACAGCGCGCAGAAGTTCTTGATCTGTTGCTTTCTCAATTTCATTACGGAGTCGGGCACACCGTCGCCGCCTTCCCATCCGCAATTCCAGCTGAAGTTATTCGCACTTCCGTCCAATCCAAGTTCGCCATTGGCTTCATTGTGTTTGTTGTTATAGGAGACAAGGTCGTACAACGTGAATCCGTCATGCGAGGTCACAAAGTTCACGCTCTGATACGCGTGATAGGCATGCGTCACCTGATCCGGAAAAAGATAGTCACTTCCATAGATTCGGCTGATGACGGAGCTGACTTTCCCCTCGTCGCCTCGGAGGAAGCATCGAATATCTTCACAATACCTTCCGTTCCACTGCAGCCAGGTCATACCGGGAAAGCTGCGCCCCAGTTGGTAGCTGGCTCGATCCCAGGCTTCCGCGATCAATCGAATGCCTGCGAAAGCAGGATCCGTCGTGATTTCGGAAATAATCGGTGGATCTTCCAGATTGATTCGGCCCTCGTTATCGCGCGTGAAGAGAGATGCCAGATCAAAACGGAATCCGTCGACGTGCATTTCCTGAACCCAGAACCGAAGGCTGTCGAGAATCATGGTGCGAACGTATCGGTTACCGCAATGCAGCACGTTTCCGGTGCCGGAATCGTTCTTGTATTGGGATCTGTCCTCTTCAAGCAGGTAATACGTCGAATTGTCGATCCCTTTGAAGCTATAAGTGGGGCCGCCTTCGGAAAGTTCGGAGGTGTGGTTGTAAACAACATCCAGAATGACTTCAATTCCGGCAGCGTGCAACGCCTTAACCATGGATTTAAATTCATGGACGGCTCCAGGGCCCGTGCTGCTGGAATATTCGCTGTGGGGAGCAAAAAATCCCAACGGCATATACCCCCAGTAATTTCGTTCCATGGGATCGAACTGATGTACCGGCATCAGTTCCACTGCGGTGATTCCAAGTTCCTGAAGATATGGAATGCGCTCGACGATTCCGGCATAGGTTCCCTTCAGAGCCGCGGATACGCTCGAGGTTGTCGAGATTGTGAATCCTCTCACGTGCAGCTCATAAATCACGGTGTCGTGTGTATGCACCGGTCTTCGATCATCTCCCCAGTCGAATCTTGAGGAATGGTCGGGAAGGATGCCAAGCGGAGCGCGTCCCGCATTCGATCCGGGATGGCTTGCGGCATCGCGGCTGAAATCCGGGGGAAAGAAAACGCCTTGCGCATAGGGATCGAGCAGAATCTTGTTGGCATCGAAGCGATGGCCTGAGCCGGGGTCATATGGGCCTTCAACTGTATACGCATAATAGACGGCGCCCTTCATCAAGGACGCCGGCACCCGGCAGTGCCAGATGCGGCCGGTTTTGTTGGCCGGGTAAACCATGCGACAGGCATAAGCCGGATTGATGACGTCGCTTTCAGAGAAAACCAGAAGAATCACGCCTGTCGCATGTTTCGAATAGAGCGCGAAGTTGTATGCCTGTTCGGCTTCAATCAACGACGCGCCGAGCGGATATGGAGCGCCTTCGACAGCTTCCCATCTATTCAGTGGCATCGGTTGTGACTACTACTGTGCTTAATAGCGTAGGAATCCTCCGAAGCCACCTGCAGCAGAGAGCTTTTCTGCGGCTTCACCTCGAACTTGTTCCACCGACGCGTTGCCCGACAGCGCGGTATTTATGGCGTGTTCGACTATGTCCTCAATGGGATTCAGAACTGCTCCACACGCGGGACAGCTGCCGTCCTTCACAAAAACCGAATCGCAGTTTCCACAGCTTCCGCCGGAAATATGAAAATCAATGGGGTAGACGAATTCCCGGACTTCGCCTGCTTTCAATGCATCCAGAGTTTCCTCGATGCCAACCACAGACTTCGTATGTGGGCCAGCCGCCTGCAGCAGAGACTCTACCTTGGCCATTTCCGACTGTCTCTCTGCCTGAATTGCGGTCTTCCTGGCAGCCTCGTGAATTTCTCTGATGCCAGCTTTCATGGACAGTGTCAGAAGGGAAGCGACTCGAAACCGGAGTTCCGTCGGTAGCAACTTCAGGATCCCCCTGCTTGTCTCTTCATTTCCGGCGAGAACAATGCGTTTAATCGAATGCGATTGAATAAACGCAGAGATGGTCTCAACGACCTCTTTAAGAAACTGCGTCTCATGTTCATCGCTCTTCCGATTGAAGACCGTTTGGGATTTGATGCGATTCTTTCCGGAAGTTTTCGTGTGCTTTGAGCGATGCGGATTCTCGAACGACAGACGTTCTGTAATCTGCCCCAAAATGCTGGTCAGAAACCGGGCATGCTGGTGATCCGCCAGTACGATCAAGAAGGGTTTGAACTCATCATGAGCCGCAAGCGCCGGCTGAACAAACGGATGAGCTTCCCAGCGGAACGCCGTTTCCATGGGCACTGAAAACTGCTGGATCGTTGCGGGGAATCCGGCTCTGGCAAGGATCACCATGGTTCCTGAGCCTGGCCATTGGTCGCCAATCGATTGCATGACTTCTTTCACGCATTGATTGAACTCGCTCTTGTCGGCCGGATCCGTCAATCGCGATTCCAGCTTCCGGAGCCCATCTTTCAGGACCGTTTCGAATCCTCGATTTCGATTGGCGGCGTTGGATTGATCGACGTTCAGATAGACGCTTAGTACTTTTCCTTCAGGCAATTCAATTTTAATGGAACGTCCTATTGATTTCATTGTTCACCAACCCAGTAAGTAGGGAGACGGAGATTCAATCCCCATCCCCGAAAAAGTTCTTTATTGGTCAGCCGAATTGCGCCGGATAACTTCTACCGTGCAATGAGCATGAGTGACTGCCGCGTTCGAAACGCTGCCGAGTAGCAATCGGTCGAGGGCGCCAATTCCTCGGGCGCCGACAAATACGGTTCCGGCATTCCAGTTTTTAGCTTCCTTGACAATCCGGTCGAGAGGATTGCCTTCAATCACAGTCGAGTTCACCAGCAGTCCAGCTCGTTCCAGACGCGCCACAGACTTTTCTGCGACCATTTTGAGCCGTCCGAGTTCTAGCTTGTCCGAACGGTCGATCACCTGAAAGGCGGGCTCCGTCGCAAATGTATTTGTCTCCAGTGAGGGCATCCCGGCTCCGACAGGGACAAGCGTCTGGACAATGCAGATCACCCTGACTTCTGTGGATTTGGGCCAGCGGCGGTTAGCGACTTCTTGAATTACAGCATCGGCGTGCACAGAACCATCAGTTGCGACGAGTATCCGGGAGGGATTTGAAACTCCTTCAGTGCGTGAATGCGATAATCGCACTGAACACGGTGCGTGATGGACGAGGTCAAGCGACACACTGCCCAGCAGCAGACGGCCGACCGCGCTATGGCCGTGCGAACCCACAACCACCACATCCGCCTTCCAGTGGTCGATCGTCTTGATCAATGTTTTTGCAGGATCGCCCCAAAGCCCCTCGCTGGAGACTTTCCAGTCCGGAAATTCCAGTTGAATGCGACGCTGGGCTCTGTCCGCCAGAAACTGTGCTTCCTTCAATCCGGCTTTCCAGGCGCCTTCGTCGTCGTCGTGAGGGACGTTTGAATGTTTCTTTGAAGGCCACCCCTCGTGCGCCACAGTCACGGCCAGGATCTCGGTTTCCTTCGGAAATGCTGCATATTTTAATTCTTCAATCGCCCTGTCCGCACAGGCCGAACCGTCATAAGCAATGAGAACTTTCATAAAATCGCCTCCACCGGTTGCCTTACTGCATTTACTTGTCCTAAACGATTTCGCTTCGAATCCGCAGCAAACACAACTTCATCGATCTTAATCAGAGCTCGCGAAGACAAAAGATTGCCATTTTGAACGATACAATCGTCAATCTGGCGAGGAATGGTTTGGCGCAGGTTTTGAAAGTGACAATTTGACAACGCATTGTAACCGCCGTCTGAAGGTCGCACCTGACGCGGCCTGACTTTGTTACCCGGCCATGGGGTCAACCATAGGCGAATGGAGCAGTTCTGCATAGAGAGTCCCTTCTTTAATCGCGCGAATTTCACCTTTCAGGAATGAAAAATCGGTATCCGAAATGCAACAGGCGCAGTGAAGAATGTGAGGATGAACCCATGAAGAACTTTATTCGGCTAGGCATCTTCTCGATCGTATTCGCCGGGATACCGGCATATTCCGCTGATATTGAACCGGATTTCCACGGACAACCGCTTAGTTACTGGGTGCAGGTATTGCGCGATCGTGACGATCGAATGGATATCGCGTTTGCTGCGATTCGCCAGCTTGGCCCTGGGGCGGCGGGAGCTCTAACCGAATTGAAGAGGATCCTTAACGAGCCGTTCACTCCGATAGTCGTCGGAAGCACGCGTCGAGATGATTTGTTGGCAGGTCTGGCCAGCATCGAATTGCGCGGCAAGGTAGTCGATGCCATGGGGGACATCGGCGATCCAGCTTCGGCAACAGCTTTGATCAAATGGGCCCTTACGCCTCGCATCATCGCCATGGGAGACTTGACGGATTCCCAAAGAGAGATTTTTATCGACCTGGTCGGCATTGATGCGTTGGAAAGAATGCGAGTTGTCGGTGTTATGGCACAATTCGGGAGCCGGGCCGATGATGTCCTGACCGTAATGCTTCAAGCCAGAGACGAGAACGCAAGAAAGCTTGCGGTCGCAATTCTTGGCGAACGCGCAATGCCCGTGGCCACAGATTTGTTGATTTCCCGCAGTTGTGACGATCGACAGCTGGGACTGGCCCTGATGGGAGACATGTGGTCCTTTATTCCACGCGAAAATATCGTCGCAGTGGAAAGTTTGACGGAGTGCGGTCACTTCGCTCAAAAGTAGCCTGAAAATTGATGGATGCGAGCGGTGGATCCGTACCGTCTGAAAAGGGATTCTGGTTTTCAGGTATTGTCTGCGCCGCCTGCTTGACATACAACGGACCGACGGACAGACGTGTTCCCAGCCGCGTGAGCGGCGGCAGATCCTTTAGCCACCGGCGTCAGCCGGTGGGATCTAAGCTCAAAAACCAAGTAAGCCGCGTAGCGGCGACAGATCAAGAAGATTGCTGGATCTGTCGTGCCTTACGGCACTCTATATCTTCGTGGATTGATATCCCACCGGCTGACGCCGTTGGCTAAGGGGCCTGCCGCCGCTCACGCGGCTGAGAACGCGGCTCGCGATGCGGTCCGCTGTCGGCTAGAGGCCGGATGATGGAACTAAGAATATGTGACGAACCGATCCAGGTTCATCACTTTGGTCCACGCCGCCACGAAGTCCTTCACAAACTTCTCCTTTGAGTCTGCGCATGCATAGACTTCCGCGAGGGCCCGTAGCTGGGCATGCGACCCGAAGATCAGATCGACACGGGTGCCGGTCCACTTCACTTCGTTCGTCTTTCGGTCGCGCCCTTCGTAGACAACTTCAGAACCGGTGGACGGCTGCCACTGAGTGCTCATGTCGAGCAGGTTGATGAAGAAGTCGTTCGGCAACGTCTCGGGGCGCCTGGTGAAGACGCCGTGCATGGGCTGGCCGGCATTTGCACCCAGGGCGCGCAGGCCGCCGACGAGAACCGTCATCTCGGGCGCCGTCAGAGTCAACAATTGTGCCCGATCCACCAATAGTTCTTCTGCGGACAACCGTTGTTTGCCGCGGAGATAATTGCGAAATCCATCAGCGGCCGGTTCGAGAGGCGCGAAAGAGATGACGTCGGTTTGGTCCTGCAACGCATCCATGCGGCCGGGTGTAAACGGAACATTCACATTGGTCCCCGCGGCCATTGCAGCCTTTTCGATCGCCGCGCAACCGCCGAGAACGATCAGGTCCGCAAGCGAAACTTTCTTCCCGCCAGCCTGTGAAGCATTGAACTCCTTTTGGATTGCTTCGAGCGTCCGTAGTACCTCTGCCAACTGGGCCGGTTGGTTCACATCCCAATCCTTCTGCGGCGCGAGGCGAATCCGCGCGCCGTTCGCTCCGCCGCTGTTGTCAGAGCCGCGGAAGGTTGATGCCGATGCCCATGCCGCCGAGACCAACTGCGACGCCAGCGCAACCGTTTCTTCGTCGTTCATCGCAATTCGGCCGAAAGTCTCACGGATATCTTTGGCCGCTGCGAGGGGATCGGGATTCCCATTCGGCCCTTCCGGATTCACGTAGATCAGACCCATTTGCACAGCGGCCAGGGGATTCTGAAGATCACGATCGCCGGAGTAACGCTCGCCCGCCAGCCATTTGCCTTCGGGGCCCCAGTAGATGTCCTCCTCGGGCTCCCAAACATCCTTGCGTCCACCGCCGAAACCGAACGTCTTGAAGCCCATCGACTCGAGAGCGACGTTGCCCGCGAGGATCATGAGGTCGGCCCAGGAAATTTTGCGGCCGTATTTCTGTTTGATCGGCCACAACAGCCGGCACGCCTTGTCGAGATTCGCGTTGTCCGGCCAGCTATTGATTGGCGCGAAGCGCTGCTGGCCGGCTCCGACGCCGCCGCGGCCATCGCCAATGCGGTATGTGCCCGCGTTGTGCCATGCCATTCGAATGAACAGCGGCCCTTAGTGGCCATAATCGGCCGGCCACCAATCCTGCGAATCCGTCATCAACGAATGAAGATCGTTGATCACGGCACTCAGATCGAGGTTCTTGAACTCCCTGGCGTAGCTGAACTCCTCGCCCATCGGATCGGATAAAGTTGAGTGCAGATGAAGAACCCGAAGGTCCAACTGGTCCGGCCACCAGTCGCGATTCGACCTGGCTGCGACAGTCGTGTGCATGACCGGGCACTTGCCCGGAGATTTTCCCTTCTGTTCCCGCGTCCAAAGTTTTCTCCGATCACATTGTGCAATTCTCTTCGAGTTGTTGCCGATTGCAAGCCGTTAAAGTTTCGAACTAGGGCCACTAGTTGCTTTCAACCTGAACGGTCGGCGTGCGTATCGTCTGGAGGATTTGGACGCGTACGTTCAATCGCTTCCCGGATGGTATGATTCGACCGGCGAGAAATCCGCAAAGGTCGTGGGAGAGAGGAAAATCTCATGATCTTCGAAGAAACAGACAAGAGAACCGGCAAAAAGTACATCGTCGGTTCAAAGTATTGGCCTGACAGAGCGCGGTTCCGTCACCGGTTTTCAAACAAGACTCTGGCGAAGTGCGTTCTCAGCCGCATTGAGAGCGCGATCTTAATGGGAAATTGGAAAGAATTGAGAAAGGAGCTGGCGGGCGAGCAGGAAGCTGATTACACAATTCGAGGGTTTGCGGACATCTATTTTGAGGAGTATTGCAAAGTCCGCAACACGAGGCCTGATTTTAAGGAAGAGAGACTGAAGATTATCAAAGACATCGTCGGAGACGTGAAACTCAGGGAATTTACGAGCGCTCACGCGGCGTACTTCGAGAAGGAACGCGCAAAAGGCGTAAACCGGAGGACGGGGAAGCCGATCGCGAAGGCGACAATCAATCGGGGGCTTGCAGTACTTAGTCACATGTTCACATTTGCACTAAAGAAGAGATTGATTGCAACACACCCGATGACGAGATACGGCCGCCTGCGCGAAAACGAAAAGGCGCTCAGAGTCATGTCACTCGAGGAAGAACGAAAATTGATCCAAAAAGTCATGGATGAAAATCTGATCATCGGTTGTTACGTAGGTCTACTGGGTGAAACTGGCCTTCGAAAAGCGGAGGGACTCAAGCTGAAGTGGGATTATCTGGATCTCAAATCTCGAACGCTGACTGTTGAGGCGGGCAAAACCGGCAAGACGAGATATGTCCCTCTTTCGGATTACGCGCTCCAATTGCTTAGTAAGGTGTTACGCGTAGAAGGATGTCCGTTCGTGTTTGTCTGGACGGATACGAAACAGCCAATCCGAGATCCTCGTCATTCGTTCTTCGAAGGACGGAGGAAAGCCGGATTGCCGTGGGTGGGGTTTCACGACCTGCGACATTTTCGGGCCACGCAGTGGATCATGCGTGGTGTGGATATTCGAAGTGTTCAGGGGTTGCTCGGGCACCGGAATATAAAGACGACGGAACGTTATGTGAAGTTCGTGCCGGGTCACGCATCACAACGAGTGATCGAAGCTCAGCGACTGGAGGACCAGGAAATAGCGAATTCTCATAGGCGACAAATAGGCGACACAAAACAGTTGAAATCGGCGGTATCGGTAAGTCATTGAAAAAAAATCAGCCTGGGTGGCGGAACTGGCAGACGCACCGGACTTAAAATCCGTTGGACCGCAAGGTTCGTGGGGGTTCAATTCCCCCTCCAGGCATCCCCTAAACAAATAGAGCAGGAGCGGAAGTGGAGCGAAGCAACATCTCGTCGGGATCGAAGTGGGAGCCCATCATTGGGTACTCGCGCGCAGTTCGAATGGGAAACACCATTTATGTGTCCGGAACTACCGGAAGCGATGAAAAGGGCCACGTCACCGGTGACGCGTATGCCCAGACCGTTCAGGCAATCCGCAATATTGAATCCGCTCTGAAGCGGGCCGGTGCATCTTTGAAAGATGTCGTGCAGACGCGGATGTATGTCAAGAACATCGACGAGTGGGAAAAAGTCGGCCGCGCACATGGCGAGTTTTTTGCGGAGATTCGTCCGGCCACAGTGATTGTGGAAGTGAGCCGATTGATTTCGCCGGAGATGCTCGTGGAGATTGAGGCTCAGGCTGTTGTGGAATAACGCCCGCATGGATTCTCCAGATTCCTGATTCAGTTCTGGACACGAGTTCCTCATACGTATAATCATCACGCGCGGGACTGATTCGTCCTTTGGTTCCTGCGCTTTTAATTTCAAATTGCATTCATGTCGGAGGGAAAGAAAATGAGGCTCAGGTTGCGATGGGTGACACTTGCGGTCGGCGGATTGGCAATAGTTTGGAGTGTTTCGTTCATTCAGGGTCAGGCCGCTCAAACTCGCGGCGCTGCGCCCGCCACCGCCGCGCCTGCAGCGCAGACCACTGCGCGCGGCGCGCAACCTGCAGCAGCTCCGGTTTCGGGCGTGACGTCATCCGGAACTTGCACTCCGGCGTCTCTGGCTGGAAGTGGACGAGGCGCAATTAACGGAGCTCAGACCAAGGCGGGTGTGTATTTCAAGAACGTCTGCTCGAGCACGCTGAAGGAACTGACCGTCGATGATTTCATCGCGAGCATGGGCGTCATTTCCGCCGCTCTCGGATATGACTGCGCGGATTGCCATCCGGATGCAGGTACAGACAAAGTCAATTTTGCGATCGATTCCCCGATGTTTCCGCAGAAGAAAAAGGCGCGCCAGATGATCGAAATGGTTGCGGATATCAATTCCAGGCATTTTGCGGGACTCCAGAATGTGACGTGCTGGACTTGCCATCGCCAGCAGGAACGTCCGGCGACATCTATTGCGTTGGACCATCTGTACGAATCTCCTAATGTGGAGGATCCGGACATCGCCTTCCCCAACGTCCCCGGCAAACCCTCAGCCGACCAGATTCTGGACAAATACATTCAGGCTGTCGGCGGCGCCCAGAGGCTTGCAGGGCTCAACAGTTTTGTGGCGACCGGTATCAGTGAAGGTTATGGCGGATTCGGAGGCAATGGAGACTATACGGTATATGCCAAAGCGCCGAATCAACGCACGACGATCATTGCTTTCAAGGACCATCCGGAACGAGGCACCAGCGTCTGGACAATCAATGGAACCCGGGGCTGGATCAAAACGCCGCGAGGATTCCTGCCTCAGTTCGAACTGGTGGGAGAAGAGCTGGCCGGCGAAAAGCTGGAAGCGACGATGGCCTTCCCTGGGCAGATCAAGAGTGTGATGCCCAGCTGGCGAACAGGGCTGAGCCGTGTGATTGACAACAAGGACTATCAGGTCGTTCAGGGATTCGGTCCTAAAGGTATGTATAAGGATGAGCTGATTACCCTGTTCTTTGACCCGGACACGGGCCTTTTGCGGCGCATGATCCGCTACGGCACTTCCCCGGTTGGCCGAGTGCCGGTTCAGACGGACTATTTGGACTATCGCGACGTCGGCGGAATCAAGTTTCCATTTGAGTACAAATTCTCGTGGCTTGATGGGAAATACAACGCGAAAATCAAAGAAATCAAGACGAACGTCGCCATCGACGCGTCGAAGTTCGGTGAAGCCGCTCTGAGGTAACCGAACTCTTGACAATATAGAGGACAGTGCATAGTCTTGCCCTCGTATCGCCATTGTTATTCGACATTATTAGACAAGGAGAGTTCGATGAAAACCAAACTGGTTGTCGTTCTTGCGAGTATCGGCGTCATCCTGACGGCAATTCCGCTCTTCGCACACCATTCGTTCATGGCGGAATATGGCGGAGGGGCCGTGACGGTGAAAGGTAAGTTGACGAAGTTCGACTGGGTCAACCCTCATTCCTGGGCGTATGTTGAGGTGACTACAGCGGATGGAAAGAAGGTTGAATGGAAAGGGGAGACGCCCCCCGTCAATCTGTTGTTTAGAAACGGCTGGACAAAGCCGATGGTCGAAAAATGGGTTGCGACGGGAGAAGAAGTGACGTTGACCGGCACCCCGGCAAAGGACGGTTCGAACCACCTGTTTGCGACGGACTTGACTATAATTTCGCAGAACCTGCATATGACGATCCAGTCCAGTCCGACCGTGCCGTAGAGAACAAATCAGATCGGTTTGGCTTACGGTACTCAACGAAATTCGTTTTAGAGGAGTGTATAGATGAGGGTTCGCGCAACCACTTTGCCGATGTTTGTTGTCCTGATCATCGCAGTGGCAGCTTCTGCCGTGCTTTTGCTGGGCCAGGCGCCCGCAGGCCGTGGCGGAGCTCCTGCGGCAGGTGCGCCTCAGGCCGGAAGGGGAGCAGCTCCAGCCGCAGCTCAGGGAAGAGGGGCGGCCCCAGCCGCTCCAGCAATTCCACGTACAGCCGATGGGCATCCCGATTTCAGCGGAATCTGGCAGGTGCTCGATAATTCCATCGACGGAAACATCGAGCCGCACGCTGCGTCCTGGGGAGTTCATGGGGGTGTTGGAGTCATCGTGGATTCGCCCGATGGCAAGATTCCTTATAAACCCGAGGCCGCTGCGAAGCGTCAGGCCAACTACAAGATCAGGGCGCAGGACCCGGTTTCACGTTGTTGGAAACCGGGCGTGCCCCGCATCAACTATATTCCGTTCCCATTCCAGATTACCCAGGCGTCCAAGAAGATTCAGATCGACTATGAATTCGTGCATAGCTATCGCACCGTCTATATCGACGGCAGCACCCATCTGGAAGGTATCGATTTCTTTAACGGTGATTCCAGAGCCAAGTGGGACGGCGATACCCTGGTGGTTGATGTCACCAATATAAATGACGATCCCACCCGGCCGACCTGGCTGGACGCATCCGGCAACTATCACAGCGATGCACTCCACGTCGAAGAACGCTATACGTTCAATGGCCCGAATATGATCACCTATCGAGCCAGACTGGAAGATCCGAAAGTTTACCGGCAACCGTTCACAATCGAAGTGACGCTGTATCGTCACATGGAAAAGAATTTCCGGTTGATGGACTACGAGTGCCAGGAATTCAAAGATAGGTTAATTCGCGAGGGTAAGGGCGATCACCTGCGAATCGTGGAAAATAACTGAGCCGGCTAGCGGCATTAGAAGGAGTCTTCAGATGAGAAAACGATATCTAATTTTGGCGGCCGTTGTCGGTCTCGCCCTTTGCGTCATGCTGGCTCAAAGTCTGGTCGCGCAGGGGCCCGCAGGTGGCGGCCGTGGCGGAGCAGGAGCTGGAGCCGGGGCACCCGGAGCAGGCGCTCCTGGTGGTGGTGCACCGGGTGGAGCACCCGGTGGTGGTCAGGGCCGTGGCGCTCCTGGTGGTGCTGGTGGCGGCGGACGCGGAGCTGCTCCGGAAGTACCTGTGGTGAAAGGCGCCGATGGCAAGCCGGACTTTACTGGTTATTACATGGGTGCAACAACGACCAACATCAATTCCGGACGCGGCGGCGTCATTCTTGATGATGCCGGCAATAAAGGTGCAAAGATTCCATACAACACCGAGTGGGAAGCCAAGGCTGCAGACACGGCAAAGAACCACATGTTCGACGAGCCCTATGCACACTGCCTTCCGGCTGGCGTGCCAACCAATTTCGGAATTCAAATGGGATTCCAGATTGTTCAGGGAAAAAACACGATCGTTTTTGCCTGGGACACTGTCGGCGGAACACGGACAATCTACCTGGATGACCGAAAACATATCCCGGCCAGCGTGAAACTGTATCAGGGCGATTCCATCGGTCATTGGGAAGGCGATGTCCTGGTCGTCGACACTACCAGTATCGCGGCAGGATGGTGGGATGCTTCCGGCGCCATTCACAGTGATCAAACTCACGTTGTTGAACGATTTTCCTGGGCCCCGAAAGCCGCTCCGAACGAGAAAGAATTGAATGGGAACAGAATCCTCTACGAGGCAACTGTCGAAGATCCCGTTGCGCTAACGAAGCCGTGGAAAATGTCGGACAATTTCAACCGCATCTCCGCTGATAGATATCCGAACTCCTGGGGCAAACGACCCACGGGCTATGAGCAAACCGAGACTGCGTGCGTTGAAGGCGATATGGATATGGCTCTGTATCCCGTATCCTCTGGTGGATTCTCGAAGGACTCCACGACTGGTCCATCTGCTGCTGGTGTTGTTCCTGGTGCAGCCGGCGGTGGCCGCGGTGGTGGCGGCGGAGCCGGTGGTGGACGCGGCGGCGCAGGCCGAGGCGCACCCGGTGGTGGTGCTGCAGGAGCAGGTGCTCCTGCAGGCGGCCAACAGTAAGCGAAAAACAAAGTCAGTAGAAAATCGGGATGAGCGAGATTACTCGTTCATCCCGATTTTTTTTTAGTCAAGTCCTTCTCCCGACGGGAGAAGGTGGCCCGAAGGGCCGGATGAGGGGTACCGCAAGTGAATATTCTAATTTGAATGCTTGCGGTACCCCTCACCCGCCGCTTCGCGGCACCCTCTCCCGTCGGGAGAGGGATCGATCCCAATACTTCCGCTCTCCTTGACACGACCTATCGCGTGATTAAGAATAGGCGCCATTCTGACAGTTTAAGGAGTTCCTCAAGTGCGTGTGCGTAATCTGGTGACGGTGTCCGTACTGGCAGGACTGATCGCCGTGATGGGCGGTGTCAGCATCTCTGCATTGCTGCCGCAGAACTCCGCAAACAAAGGAATCGGAGCAGACTGGCCGAGGTATGCCGGAGATCTTGCGGGCACACGATTTTCCACCCTGAAGCAGATCAATGCGCAAAATGTGTCGACGCTCGTGCCCGCCTGGACGATCGCCGGAGTCGGTTCCCAGGAAACGCCGATAGTAGTGAATGGGATCATGTATGCTTCGACGACAACCGGTGTCGTTGCGGTTGAGGCGGATAGCGGAAAGGAAGTCTGGCGCTACGGCGCGCCACCCGCTGCGGGAGGCGCACGTGGCGGACGCGGTGGCGCCGGCCGTGGCGGGCCTGGAGCTGCAGTTGCGCCCGGAGCTCCACCTGTGGCAAACGCTGCAGCTGGAAATGAAATCCCTGTTCCTGCTCCGGCACGCGGAGCGGCTCCTGCTGCGGCAAACGCGGCTCCCGGGCAACCGGCGGCGATTGGAACTCCTTCGTCTCGCGGCGTAGCGTTTTGGCCTGGGGAAGCAACGACTCCGGCCCGCATTTTCTTCACTGCGGGACGCCGGCTTGCCGCTCTTCGCGCCAGCGACGGACAACTCGACACGAAGTTTGGTCAGGACGGATCGATCGACTACGGCATCACCTATGGTGGCACTCCGACGATTTTCAGAAATCTGATCTTTATTGGCGCAAACAACGGCGAAGTCAGTGTCGGCAATATGCCCGGCGATATGAAGGCATACGACGCGCGCACCGGAGCTCGGGTGTGGACCTTCAAATCCGTGACACAACCGGGCGATCCGAACTTTGCCGGAAGCTGGCTCGACGATGGATGGAAGGATCGTCAGGGAGTGAATCATTGGGGTTGGTACCTGACCGTCGATGAGGATCGGGGGATTTTATACACGGGATTCGGGACACCGGCAGGGAACTACTGGGGCGGCGATCGGCCGGGAAACAATCTGTACGCGAATTCCGTCGTCGCCATCGATGCCAACACCGGAAAGTATATTTGGCACTTTCAAACCGTGCATCATGACCTGTGGGATACGGATGTGCCGTCGCCTCCTGTCCTGATCGACATTCAGCAGAACGGCCGCACCATTCCCGCCCTCGCCGTCATCAACAAATCCGCGAACATGTTTATCCTCGATCGAACGACTGGAAAGCCGATCATCCCGGTTGAGGAACGTCCGGTGACCAAGGGAGATGCGCCCGGGGAATGGTATTCGCCAACGCAGCCGTTTCCTGTGAAGCCGCAGGCGCTGGCGCGAACTTCCTTTAAAAAGGAAGACATTGTTACCGCTGAAGACACCACACCGGAACATGCTGCGGCCTGCCAGGCCCTGTACGATCGCAGTGGCGGGTATTACAACGTCGGCCCATACACGCCGTTTCTTTATCATGAGGCAGGCACTCCGCCGAAGAGCTCGATTCAGTTTCCCGGTAATGGCGGTCCCAACTGGGGCGGGCCGGCCGCCGACCCAACTCTGGGATATGTGTACGTTTTTACTCAGGACTCCGGACTCGTCGGCTGGATAGAAAAGAAAACTCCTGGCGGTAACTACGGTAACTTAACTCAGGGATCCCCAATTCCCTACGATCGCGGAAGCGTGGGCGGTCCTGGACCTTATTCGAACTATACGGCGAACGGCATGCCATGCCAGAAGCCACCATGGGGACAGCTATGGGCGGTGAATGCCGCGACCGGAGACGTCGTATGGCGCGTGACTCTGGGCGTCTCCGATAATTTGCCCGCAGGAAAGCAGAACACCGGCCGCGGGGGATCCGCCGGCCCGATTACAACTGCGGGCGGCATCGTGTTTATTGCAGCCACGAGCGATTCGCGATTCCGTGCGCTGGATTCGAAGACCGGCAGGGAATTGTGGGTGACGCGGCTGAATTCCAATGGATCGGCAAATCCGATGACATATCAGGCCCGCAATGGAAAGCAGTATGTCGCTATCGCTGCGGGTGGAACCGTAAACGTGTTTACGTTGCCGTGACGGGCTTGGAACAATGCCTGATGCCGCAATGTCCGATCCGAATCCGCAAACGAATTCTGGAGGTTCGAATGTTTAGAAAAATAACTGCTGTGGCGATACTCGCTGCAGGCATCTCAATGTTGTCGGGCGTTGCCGTTGCACAAGACGCAAAGACCATCATTGCCAATGCGAACAAGGCGATGGGTTACGACAAAGTCAATACGATTGAAATTGGCGGATCCGGATATGAGGGAACTCAGCAGGGGCAGCTGCAGAGTGTTGCCGCGGGTTGGCCGAAGCTGACGATGAAGAATTACGTCCGGTACATCGATTTCAACGCAGGAACGTCGACGCGGACTGCGCTTCAATCCCGTCCGGCCGATCCGAAAACCGGCTTGCTTCCGGGAGGCGGTGGACTGGATCCTGCAGCAGAAGCGCAGGGTCAGCCCGCGAACATTGCCGCGAATGCAGGCTGGGCTCAGAAAATCGACATTGTGCTGTCGCCTCCAGGATTCATGAAAATGGCGGCTGCGGCCCAGAGTCCAACTGTAAAAGTACAATCCGTTGGAGGAAAGAAATACAACGTCGTGTCGTTCCCAGTGGACGCCAAGGCTCCTTCGGGCGCCGCATATTCACTTGCGGGATTTTTTGATGAAAACAACATGCTCGCCAAAGCCCAGACCTGGATCGATGAGCCTGTGCTTATCGGCGACCTTCTGGTCGAACAGACCTTCACCAATTACAAGGATTTCGGAGGAGTGAAATTCCCGACTACCATCAAACAGTCTCGTGCCGGCCTCGCATGGACGGATCTGACGATTGCTGATGTGAAAGTCAACGGTGCGCCGCCATCTCCTCCGGCAGCTCCAGCCGGCGGTGGACGCGGTGGCGCCGGCGGTGCGGGCGGCGGTGCGGGTGCGGGCGGTGGCGCCGGCGGTCGAGGCGGTGCGGCCGGACCTCCTGCGGCAGGTGGACAGGCTGCCGCCGGTGGACGCGGAGCTCCGGGCGGTGGCGGAGCAGGTGCCGGCGCTGGTGCTCCTGGAGGCGGCCGCGGCGGTCCCGCTGGAGCACCTCCAGCAGGCGGAGCTCCCGCAGGTGGTGCCGGACAGGCGGCAGGCGGACGTGGCGGCGCTGCAGCGGCAGCAACATCGCGCAAGCTCGGCGATGGGGTTTACATGATCACCAGCAACTATCGCAGTGTGGCTGTTGAATTCAAAGACCACGTGGTGCTGATCGAAGCGAATCAGAATGGATTCGACGCCGTGCTCACGGAAGTGAAGCGGCTGTTTCCCGAGAAACCCATCCGGTATCTGGTGAGCACCCATAATCATTTCGATCATGCCGGCTCGCTTCGTGCTGCAGTGGCCGACGGCGAAACCATCATCGCCCAGCAGATGGACAAGCCGCTGTACGAAGCATGGTTCAGCAATCCGCGCACGCTTCCCCTTCCGGACAAACTGGCGCAGCTGCAGGACGAGGCAAAAAAGAAAAACGACAAGGCCGCATTGGCAAAAGTCACGCCGAAGTTCAAATGGGTCGGAGACAAGCTCATTCTCAAGGATGACACGCAGACGCTGGAAATTTATGCCATCGACGGCGCGATTCATGGAGAGGACATGCTTGTCGCATACCTCCCGAAAATCAAAACCATCGTGGAAGGCGACGCGTACAATCCTGGCGCTCCGGGAGCCGTACTCGGTGCAAATAACTCCGGTCAGGCTGCATTTCAGAAATTGCTCGCGTCGGAAATGGACCGGCTGAAGATCAATTACGACTTAATCGTATCGATCCATGCCCCGGGGGGCGGCGATCGCGATGTCACCAAAGCCGACCTGTTGAAGAGTTTCGGAAAGGGAGACTAGGAATTTCAGGAATTTCGCCGCTGCTGTAGGCGCGGTCTATGACCGCGCGCAATTTGAAGGATTGCACTCCTCACAATTGTGCACGGTCATAGACCGCGCCTACAGCAGCGGCGGCAGGAAGAATCTCCGGCGCCCGTTCAGTCCGACAATACTTTCAAAATTTATTGAAATTTCAATCCCGCTAAACTATCCTGTCTTTATTCAACGCAGTCGGGGACGCTCTCTCGGAGGACGGGATGAACATTTACATTGCTTATCTGATCAGCGCATTGTCGGCGCTGTGCCTGGCTATGGCGATTGTCCTGATTTCGCGTAAGGCGCTGGGCCAGCTGCTCGTGGAACTTTGTGGAAACGACGCGAGGGCCCGTTACTGGACTTTGTTCTGCGGGCTGTTTCTCGTCCTGTGTACGCTTTATGGCGTCTTGGCAGAGTTGCCCGCCGGCGATGCCCGGTCATCGGCAGGATTTCCAGGATTACTGGCGGGACTCCTGGGATTTCGCGCCGGCGTGCTGGCGCTGCTGCTGGCTTTTATGGGAACGGCGCTCGTGCTGGTTGTTGGAATTCATCGTTTCGAAGCGCGGAAATAAAGAAATCCCTCACCCGTTGGGTGAGGGATTTCTCTATATAGGCTGTCCCCGCAGTTTCCCCACTACTTGCAGACGAAATTCGCGGCGTCGTTCGTGCTTCCGGTTCCCTTATACGAGGCCACCTGCGGATAAGGGCAAAGCGGACGGGTCTTGTCCGGCATTCCATTCGTGTTGTGAGATGCAAGGATCGAATCCGGTGCCTTGCCCTTTTCGACCCATTGTTCAAGCTGAGTCAGCATATCGAACTGGTCCGTGCCTGTTCCGCCACCACAGTGGTTCATGCCTGGCACCATGAATAGCCGATAGTTCTGCTGAACTTTGCTGGCACCGCCATTTTTGTCCAGTACGGTCTGGTAGTAGTCGACGGTGCTGCCCGGAGAGATTTGCCCGTCCGTCCACCCATGATAGGAAATGATCTTCCCGCCGCGATCGAAGAAGGGTTTCAGGTTTGGATCCAGAGCGTCCATGTCTTTGCTGGCCTTCAATGTCTTGTCGAGATCGGAGTCCCAGTTCAGCGCTTTGAAATCCCAGTTCGCATCGCCGAACACGACGTACTTGAACAGGTCCACGCCCGGCCCGAATGGCTGAGCGCTCGCCATCGTCGTCCAACTCAATTCGCTGCCTGGAGATAATCCGGCAACCAATGATTGTTTTGTGCGGCTGTTGCTCACGTTCGCATAGATCTTTCGTGCGGTTTCCACCTGCGGTGCGGTGAGACATGAGTTGGAATCCTGGTCCTTGCACAGCAGGACCTGGGGATCGAACTTGCACGTCCTGGGGTTTTCAATGACGCCGTCTTTAACACCGTCATTCATATCGCATGCGCCAATCGCTGCGGCGTTGATGGCGGCGAATTTGGCCTGGGGAATTGGGGCCTGTGCGACCGCCTGACCGATCCAGATGGTTTGAAGCGCGCGGCCCGACCAGTTCACTCCAGGCGAACCGGCCACAACGCCATCATAGTCGGTCGGAAACATCTGCGTTTCCTTGATTGCTTGTTTGCCGCCCGCTGAACAACCCACAAAGTAAGAAAACTTGGGAGCGCTGTTGTCGTAGAACGCCGTTGTAATGGCTTTGCCTTTGATGGTCATTTCATGAACGGCACGATAACCGAAGTCGACGACCTTCTCGGGATGTCCAAGAGCGAAGCTGGCGCTGCCTCCTTCATGACCGGTGTCGGTACTAGCCGTTGCATAACCCTTGCGGAGCGCCGTGGCCAGAGCCGCCGTTCCGATGGAACCCTGCCATGCCCCATTGCCGACGCCCTGAAATTTGCTATTCCATCCAGCGGCGGGCATCCAGACTTCAATCTTGATCTCGGAATCGCTGCTGGGTTTGACCGTTGCCGTCACGCGGCAAAAGGCGGGAAGATCCGCGTAGGGATTGGCCCCACGCGCTCCTGGAGCCGCAAACTTTCCGGCTTCGACAGACTGGGCCAGGGTGATCGTGGTGTCTTGCAATTTGAGTCCCGACAGACTCTCGCAGGATGTCGCGGCGCTAGCCGTGGGGACACCAACACTCAGCATGAGCATCAGGGCCGCGGCAAGGATTCCGCTCACGCCCAACATTTTCTTCATCGACATTCGAAGCCTCCTTTGTTGAACTGGAACTGTAGGCGCGGTCTATGACCGCGCACATTTTCGAACTTTTGAAATCGCGCGCGGTCATAGACCGCGCCTACAGTTGGGACCGTCAAGTCAACGGTCAGTGTAGACGGTCGTAAACCACCTTGCCATCGACTACCGTAAAAACGGACTTTATTTTCTTTATCCCTTCATCCGAGACTTTTGCAGTATCGAAGTAGTCCTCATTGAGAACTACCAGATCGCCGAGCTTTCCCGGCTCCATCGAACCCAGCCGGTCTTCTTCGTGGAAGAACCATCCATTCTCTACGGTATACAGGCGCATGGCTTCCATCCGTGTCAATTGCTGTCCGGCATTGACCATCACTCCGGACGCATTCTTTCCCGTGACCATGTAGTACATCATCAGCCACGGATTCAACGTCGAAATCTGGGCGGAGTCCGAACCGGCACCGACGTGAATTCCGCTGTCGACGATGGTGCGCAGCGGCGGCCCTCCTCCGGTCGCATTCAAATACTGGAACGGATGAACTGCAATTCCGGCGCCCATGGCTTTCAATCGAGCAATCTTCGGCGCGTCGATTCGCGGAACGTGTGCGATCGACCAGTGCAGCGGTGCGATCGGTGTTGCCGCATTTACTGCTTCAAATGTCGCGATAGTCAGTTCGTCCTCCGCCGGCGACAGGCTGTGCTGCTGAAACGCCCAGCCTTGCTTCGCAATAAGACTGAGAGCCGCAGTGTAGGTGGCCTGGGTCGGCGGAGCGCCGCCGACTGCCCAGTTCGTTGCGAACTCGCCGATGCCCGACGCCCGCATCATGTCGTCGCCGTAATCCCTGAACATATTCAGCAGACGCTGATTCAGTAGCGGCACATTGGGCTGAGTATCCATCGTGAGAAAGAAAATGCGCAGCCGTGTCGAGAATTTTCCCTGGTGGTGAAGTTCGGCGAAGGCGTCGTACATGTGGAACGGATCCTGGCTGGCGAGGCCGTTGAAGACGAACGAATCCTGAATGTCGGGCAAGCCGGGTATGACAAAGGCTCCCATATCGACATTGGTGGTGACGCCGACGCTGGCCGAGTAAGCCATCGCGTCCATCGTCCCGCGTTTCTTGTCTTCGAAGGTTTGGACGGCGCGCAACGCATCGAGCGCTGCCACGGACGGGGCATTGGCGGCAATTGCGCCGGCCGGACTCACCGCGACGTTCTTCGACGTGAAGAACGCCATCCCTTTTGTGTTGGTTGCGGCCGGCCCCGTGAATCCCTGATATACGATCACCGGATGGTTCGGAGCGGCGGCATCCAGCTCCGCCAGCGTCGGCAGGCGCTTTTCGGCGAACTGCGACGAATTCCATCCTCCCATTGCCGTAATGAATTCGCCCGGAGGTACGTCGGCTGCCCGAGTTTTGATGATCGCCTGCACTTCGGCGATCGATGCCGCCGTCTCCAGCCGTGTGTCGTGTCCGGGACGCAGTCCAAGCAGAACAATGTGGTTGTGGTTGTCGACAATGCCTGGGATGACGATACGTCCCCCGACGTCCACCACTTTGGTACACGGGTTGAGTGAACGATTTCCAATCGGGCCGATCGTATCGAAGCGGCCATTCTGGATCGTGACTTCCGCAGCTCTGGTGTTCTGAGGATTGAGCGTGACGAACTTCCCGTTCGTCAGCCGGATATCCCGCGAATCGGCGCATGACCGCAGAGCCTGCCGCGTCGACTGAAGCGAATAAGCGACAGATGCAGCCGACACTAACGCGCCGGTCAGAGCAAGAGCCAGAAGTTGTTTTGGCACATGCATAATTTGCGTGGCGGCAGTATACATTCGCTGTATTCTAGCTGCCAAAATTGTTGGAGAGAGGTTGGAGATGACGCGAAGACGATGCAATTTATCGCTGATGATCGGAATAGGAGTGCTTTGTCTGGCGCTGCCAGCGCTTTCGCAGAGCGGAGACAAATACAATATCCGATTGTCCTCGGTGCCTGCTTTGAGATCCACGGGAGCCGGAATCAATGTCACTGCAGCAAATGTGGCTGGGTCCGGCGCCGGTACGGCGACGCTTTCCGGGAAGAAACTCACCGTCAATGCGACCTTTGAAAAGCTGGTATCTCCAGCAACGGCAGCTCATCTTTTTTTGGGACCGGTCATGGGCGCTCGCGATTATAGCGCGAAGCCGATGTTCGATTTAATGGTCACAAAAGCGGGAGACGGCAAAAGTGGTTCCATCAGCGGCACCTTCGATCTGACTTCAGAACAGGTCGATGCACTCAAAAAGGGCCGGATCTATGTTCAACTTCACAACGAAGGCTCGCCTACCGGCGCCCTGATGGGCTGGATCGTGAAATAGGAGGACAGATGTTTAAGTTCAATAAACCTGTGGCGTTCGCTCTCATCGGTATTGCGATTTCAGGGGCATTGATTCTGGCGCAACAGGCCGGGGCCCCCGCTCAGGGTGGAGCGCCTGCATTGCCGGGGGCCGGCGGAGCAAATGCGGCACCGGGCGCTGCACGAGGAGGCCAGGGTGGCGCTGCTCGTGGCGCAGCTGCAGCTCCGGCTTCGCCGCCATCGGTCACTATTCCTGGTGAAGTGAAAAACTACGTTCCCGTCACCGATGCGATGCTGAAGAAACAGGATCCCGGCGACTGGCTGATGATTCGCCGCGATTACGCCGCCACCAATTACAGTCCTCTAAACCAGATCACACGCGATAACGTGAAAGATCTGCAGCTGGCATTCAAGGTCCCCATGCGTGAACCGGGGACCAATCAGCCGGCGCCGATTGCCCATAATGGAGTCATCTACCTGCCGAACACCGGCGGTATCCTGCAGGCGCTTGACGGCACAACAGGCAAAATCATCTGGGAGAGTAATCTGGGCGGGAGTATCGACCTTCGAGGTATATCCATTTATCAGAACGATCTCTACATGATGGTCGGTACCCGACTTGTCGCAGTCGACGCGCGAAACGGAAAGATTGCCCTGGACGTGAACACTGGGCACAGCAACTCGAGTGGCCCGGTCGTAGCCAACGGAAAAATATTTGTGGGTGGCGCCGGCGGCGGTTGCGGCAATTACGTCGAAGAGAAGTGCTACATCAGTGCCTACGATGTGGCTATGGGCAAGCAACTCTGGAAATTCAATACGATTGCAACGGCCTCCGACCCTGGTGGGAATACATGGGGCAACATTCCGGACAAGAACCGCGCAGGCGGCGAGTCCTGGATTACCGGTAGCTTCGATCCACTGCTGAATCTGGTGTACATGGGAGTGGCTCAGGCAAAGCCCTGGATGATTGCGACTCGCGCCACCGACGGAGACGCCCTTTACT